>JAYTMM010000033.1:0-8326 GCA_043728555.1 Pseudobdellovibrionaceae bacterium | reverse complement strand
TCGGCAATGAGAAATTTTGGATTGCAACTGAGGGCCATTGCGATCATCGCGCGTTGGCGCATACCGCCCGATAATTGATGTGAATAATTTGAATAGCGTTCAGCGGGGGACGGAATTCCGACCAACTGTAACATTTCAATCGCGCGGTCTTTGGAATCTTTGTCTGAGTATTTTAAATGTTTTTTAATTTGTTCATCCATCTGATAACCAATGGTCAGAACTGGATTTAATGCGGTCATTGGTTCTTGGAAAATCATGGCCATTTCACCGCCACGAATCGTTTCCATTTCTGAATTTGTCGCTGTGACTAAATTTTTTCCATTAAGAACAGCAGATCCGTAAGTAATTTCACCCGGTGCGCTGATTAATTTCATCAATGAAAACGAAGTCACTGATTTACCGCAACCGGATTCGCCGACGATACCTAAAGTTTGACCTTGATTGATTTCATACGAAATTCGATTGACCGCTCGAAATGGGCCTGCTTTTAAAAAAAATGTTGTCTCAAGATCAGTCACTTTCAGCACTGGATTCAAAATAAACTCCTCAATAAATTTTCAAGGCAAATATTAAAACTAAGCCCTTGAATGTTTATATGACCGACACGTAAAAATAAAGAATTCATACACATTGCGCAAAGCATTACGCTAATGATTTTGGTCATTTACAGGTCATTTTGCGAGTTCGATAAACTGGCAACTCGTTGAAAGGTCTTTTGAACTGATGAACTGACGGCTTCAGAAACAAAACCTGAAATTTTTTCTGATAAACTTGGTTTTTTTTCAAAAGACAGCTTTATCAATTTGTTATCGTTGATTTTTTTCATGATGTAGTCGTCACTCGTTAAAATTTCGTCCACTAAACCCATTTTTAAAGCGTCTTGGCCGAACCAATATTCACCCGTTGCAACTTTTGTTAAATCCATTTGAGGTCTAAATTTTCCGACGAAAGATTTAAATAATAAATGAGTCGCTTCGAGTTGTTCTAAGAATTTCTTTTCGCCTTTTTCGGTGATTTCGCCCAAAATACTGACTGTACGTTTGTAATCGCCAGCTGTGTATTCTTTGAAATCAACATCATATTTTTTCAGTAACTTATTGAAATTAGGGACTTGTGCGACAACGCCAATCGAACCAATAATCGCAAACGGTGAACAAATAATTTTATGGGCCACGCACGCCATCATGTAACCGCCACTGGCCGCAACTTTGTCGACGCAAACTGTAACATTCAGACCATGATCACGCAGACGCAAAATTTGCGCAGCTGCCAAACCATAACCGTGGACAATTCCGCCGGGGCTTTCGACATTGATGATGACTTCTTGGTCTTTTTTGGCCACAGAAATAATCGCTGAAATTTCTTCGCGAAAATGATCAACACTGGATGCGTTCACATCACCCTTTAAAAAATCTAAGACATAAATTTGTGGTTTTTGAGTGTCTGATTTTTCTTCTGATTTAGATTGAGCTTTTAAAGATTTTTTTTCTTTTTTTAATTCAGAAGAATTTAAGAGAACGCTTTGTAAAGCGGATTTTTGATCTTGGTGTTTTTCGTTTAAAATTTCAATATCGAAATTTTTTGAGCCCTTGTTTTTTAGTGCGACGGCTGCAATTGTCACTATGACAGCTATAATTCCAACAACGATGATCAGTGTTTGGAAAAAAAATAAACCTAAATCTTGCAAAAATTCCATGAGTTCTCCGAGTGTTTAAACTGTAAGGATCTGACAGTCAAAAGAGGCTAGCGTAAAAAAGTTTTAAGATAAAGACAAAAGTCGAGTTTTGTTTTTTTTCTGAGGTAATGATTCAGTTGCGACTACAAGGTTTTTGTCGTCTGAGTTATACTTAAAAAAGTGAAATTATCTGTCATAGCACTTATTTTAATTTTTGGTCAGTTGTTTTCCTTAACTATACGGGCTACTGAAGTTAAAAAAACTGAGACCCGTCAAAGTTCGGATGCGGCGTTGGCTGAAAAATTAAAAGCTGAACTTGATTTCAACATGCAAAGACGTAAAGGTTTTCGCAAACAAAATGACGAGCTTAAATTTTATAATCGCGAGCGAGAAAAAGGTTTGGCTTTGTTTTTAGAAGAACAAGAAAAATTTGATATCGAACGTGAAAAAGGTTTAGCCGAGCATAAAAAAACGAAAACAAAATCATTGGATGAATCAAGCCCTGAATATTTCGCCGATTTAAAAGATAAAAAAAATCGTGAGAATTGGCTGGAAGATTCAAGGTTGAATCACGTGAAAACGCGCGATCAAATTATCAGTCAATATCGGGTTCAAGAAAATCATTCTGAACTGGAAGAATTGGATTTATATAATAATCGACCACGTTATGAACTGAGAAAAAGATACAATAACAAATGGGTGAAAAACTCAGGCAAATCGAATTCATCAGGATCTTCGTTTGGCGGTGGTGCTCCCGTGCCAGATTATGTTCCTGATTTTCCGGCTCCGCTGGATTATGCTCCGCAACCAGTTGATAATTTCGAAGAAATTCCGCCACCGCCACCCATTCCTTATGATCAAGGATTCGGGGGTAATAGTGGTGGTTATGACAGTGGTTTTGGTGAAGCGCCAATGCCGCCTGCGCCACCGCCGCCTCCTGAAGGTGGTTGGGATTTTTAATTATTTAATGAAGAGTTCATCCATAGTTAGCCCCGTAATTTGAGTCGTTTTTTTAAACGAATAAAATAAAATCGAGCCCACAAAAAGCATCATCGGAATTAAAATAACGGCCATCGAAGTCATGGTCATATGGCTTAATTGTTGATTCAGCAAAGCTTGTTTTTCTGTGATCGACATTGTTTCTGGCAGTGGTGTAAAAATTTGTAAAGACAAAATAAAATTCAAAGCTGCGCTGATCAAAAAAGAAATTGATAATAATTGAGTTGCGGTTTTCATCAGTTTTGCAAAATCAGATTTTTTATCGTCAGTGTCTAATTTTTCATTGATCTCAGAAACTTTAAAGGCTGCAGGGTTTAAAAACATTGTTTTGAAAAATGGTTTTTTTGTAAAACTTGAACCCAAAACAAAGGCGCCGATTAAAAGTGGAAAAATTGCTTCTTTGATGGCGAACCAGATTCCGCCCAAAGCAAGAACTGTTAAAACACCTGAGAATAAAATATTTGCTAAGCCCAATGTTGCGATATAATTTAATTTTTTTTCTTTGATGATCGAGCGAAGACTGAAAAACAGAGGGAAAGATAAAGCAATGCAAAGTGCTTGTAAGGGCGTCAGACCAATTTTGGTGCCTTTGTTTAAAATCAGCACGGGTAAAAAAATATTAAAAATAATGTGACTAAAGCTTGATTGATTTTGTTCCATCAAAAAAGACTACGTCAGAATTTCGGAGGATTCAATCTTTGCAAATCGATTTTGGAGGTTATTTGAAGATTTAGTTTTTAGTTGTCATATGAGCATGAAGTTCTGTCGCTAAAGTCTCGATCCGCTGATTTAATTTGAGGATTAATTCAGTCAATTGCGTATTTTGTTTTAATAATTCAATAATTTGCGCAGATTCCTTCGCTGCTAAAATTTCACGAGCCTCGCTGGCTAAGGCAATATCTTCACGATGTTTGGCGTCTGTCTGTGCGTTGAATTTATCTCGGTCGGCTTGGCGTGTTTGTGCTAACAAAATTAAAGGTGCGGCATAGGCAGCTTGCAAACTGAAGGCTAAATTTAATAAAATAAATGGATACAAGTCAAAATGTGCAAAACCTAAAACATTGGCGATAATCCAGATTGCAACGACCGCTGTTTGACCAATTAAAAAAATGGGTGTTCCAAAAAAACGTGCGAAGCCTTCGGCCTTTAGGGCAAACCAGTCGTTACCGAAAACATCATATGGAAAGTGAAAGTTGAAAATACCGTCGTCTTGTTTTTTTTTGCGTGTCATAAATTTCCCTTTTTAATTTCATATTTAAGCAGATCGCTGTTCAAAAGTTTGGTTCGTAATTTTTTTAATGAAGTCGTCATTGAATTGGCTTGTGAGGTTGACAAAGATGTCGAGCAAACCATTTTTTTAGGAAAATCAATTGCAATTTTTTTTAGATTTTTTCCTGCAGTTGTTAGCGAAACGATCACCTGACGTTCGTCTTTTGATGAGCGCTGTCGCAGAACAAGTTCTGTAGCTTCAAGGCGCTTTAAAAGTGGCGTAAGGGTTCCCGAATCTAAATGAAGATGTTGTCCCAAAGTTGAAACCGAAATTTCATCGGTCTGCCATAATACAATTAAAACAAGATACTGTGGGTAAGTGATACCTATTTTTTTGAGTAGGGGCTGATAGGCCTTACTCATTGTAAGCGAGCTAGAATACAGAGCTGGTTTTCTAAAAACAAAATTTTATCATGCTTCATAAAGGCTCCGTATTTACAGACTCAATAATATGAGCACATCATTTTAATTGCAAGCAATACAATTATATTGTGTACAATTTAATTGTATGATATGCATTTGCTCTGATAAATAAACACATAAAAAAAGGCACATATGAAAATTGAAAAAGTAGTTTATGTAGGAAAAGCAGAAGCCACAGGCGGGCGAGATGGCCGAGCAATGACGAATGACCATTCGTTAGATGTTCAATTAACAACACCCAAAGAATTAGGCGGTGCCGGCGGTGCAGGGGCAAATCCTGAACAGCTTTTTGCAGCGGGATATTCGGCGTGTTTCATCGGTGCTATGAAATTCGTTGCAGGCCAAGAAAAAATAGTTCTCCCACAGGATCTTTCGATTGAAGGATTAGTTGGAATCGGCGCTATTCCCGGAGGATTTGGAATTGAAGTTGATTTAAATATATCGATTCCTGGAATGGAAAAATCTGCGGCACAAAGCCTTGTGGATAAAGCACATAAAGTATGTCCGTATTCAAATGCAACGCGCGGTAACGTGGATGTTCGTTTGAATATTATTTAAATTTCATGATAATGCGAGTCTATTGTTTCTCGCATTATTTTATGTCACCCTTAAATCCGCCTGAAGTTTTCGTCGGCGTTTGATCTTCGATCGCTTGAGCAAAAACAACTGCAGGATCTGTTTTGAATCTTGAAAAAAAATCTGAAGTCTTTGGAAAATCTTTTTCAAAGTTGATAAATTCTTTTGCGGCTCGACCGACACCATACAAATAGGCGTCAGCAATGGTTGGGTGTTTGTCAATCAGCCAACCATAATTATTGAACATTTGTTCGATGTGTTCAAAACGAGAAGGAACAGTTTCTGTTTTAGATTTTTGTACAACTTCCTGCTGTGTCGTTGGATTATTTGCGGATCGATCGGGGTGAATGATGGGTCCGATTGACGTATGCAGACCCGTTGTCAAAAAAGACATAATTTGATTGAGTTGGTCATATTTTCGTGTGCCTTGTTTGTATGTCAGTCCTTTTTCTAATCCAAAAAAACCAATATGTTGCAATATCGCAGCGCTTTCAGTTAATACGCCTTCGCTAGATTTATATGTCGGTACCTGCGCAAGTGGATTTATTTTAAGATAGGCTTCTGATTTAATAGTCGTCCCGTCGAGCCTGCATAATTGAAAGGGCATTCCCAACCATTCAAGCGTAACAATCGATCCGAAGGCGCAGGTGCCGGGCAGATAAAATAAAACAGGTATCATAGATCTAACTCCATTTTTTTTAGATGTGAAAGTCTTCGTCAAATATTTCATTGCAACTCAAAGCCCAAATATAAATCCCCCGAAAGTCAGGAGTTGTCTTTAGAGTAAGAATTTTAAAAGTCGAACGAGGAAATATGTCTCATTGGTAAAATAAATGGACTGTTTGATTACGTAAGGTTCTGACAGCTCATTGCAGCCGTGTTGTCAGTGGGAGGCTGAATTGCAAACAAAAGTTATGCTGAACATGAGCCTTCAATCCATAATTATTTCATTTTTAGTCGGCGGCATAGTCACTGCTATGATAACTGCGCTTGAGCTGAGTGGTCTCAGGCTGTGGTCAGGGCTGGCTATTTTAAACAATCAAAGGAGAATACTGTGAATCACAATGTCGAAAATTCTGATTTGTTTCGCCCGGTAAAAGTGGGAGCGCTTTATTTAGCGAACCGAATTGTTATGGCTCCTTTAACTCGTGATCGTGCTTCTAAAAACGATGTGCCTACGGCGCTGAATGCCGAATATTATGTTCAGCGTGCGAGCGCTGGACTTATTATTAGTGAAGCAACTAATATTTCTCAGCAAGGCAAAGGTTACGCTTTTACGCCCAGTATTTATTCAGAAGAACAAATCACAGGTTGGAAAATCGTGACGAATGCTGTTCATAAAGCCAAAGGATTAATTGTTTGTCAGCTTTGGCACGTGGGGCGAATTTCTCATCCATCGTTACAAAAAAATAATGAATTGCCTGTTTCTGCTTCGGCAGTAAAGCCGAAACAGAAGGCCTTCACGGAAACTGGTTTGCAAGATTGCGTAACGCCAAGGGCATTGGCAACGTCAGAAATTCCCGGAGTCATTCAGCAATATCACCACGCCGCTGAATGTGCAAAACGCGCTGGATTTGACGGAGTAGAGATTCATGCGGCGAATGGATATTTGTTGCAACAATTTTTCAGTGAAAAAACAAATTTACGAACAGATCAATATGGTGGATCCGTTGAAAATCGCTGTCGTTTAGCCATTGCGGTTGCGAAAACGGTTGTCGATGTTTGGGGCTCTGACCGCGTAGGAATTCGTTTTTCTCCGGTCAGCCCAGCAAATGATATCAGTGAAAATGAACCTATGAAAACATACAGTTATTTGGCCGAACAATTAAATCCGATGAATTTGGCTTATGTTCATTTTGTCGAAGGGTCTACGGGTGGTTCAAGAGATATCGCGCCTGATTTTAATTTTAAAATTTTAAAAGAAAAATTTAACGCAAAATATATAGCTAATAACGGTTATGATTTGAATTTAGCCGTAGAGGCACGTGCCAAAAATAATGCCGATCTGATTTGTTTTGGTCGTCCTTTTATTTCAAATCCAGATTTGGTCGAACGTTTAAAAAAAGGTATTGCTTTGGCTGAGCTTGATCCAAAGACACTGTACGGCGGTGGAGCAGAGGGCTACACGACTTACCCAGCGGCATCTGATCAATGATCGTGTACCGGACAGAATATTTTTGATAACGGAACTCGCTTAATAAAAGCGACTACGGATTAATTACGCCAGCTACGTAAGACAACTTAAAAACAGTAAATTCAACAGTCGGGTTCGGAAAATGACCTTTTTCTTTCACAATAAATCCTTCAGCGCTAAAAGCCGGTGAAACTGTCAATTGTTTTTCACGGCACGCAGAGATCAAACTATCCATTAATTTCTGAATACCGCCATCAGCATTGTTAGCTACATCATAGCTAATGATGTATTCAGTGTTGTTAATTAAGATCTTATTCGCACACCCAGCAACGCGTGGCTTACAAACTTTCAAAGTCGCTTTAGGCTCAATAACCAAATCTGGGTTGCTAGCCAAAACAGTTAACGAAGCAGTCAAAGTAAATAAAGCAATAAAAATCGATTTCATAGTATCTCCGTGTAGTGATTTGTGAATCGTTAAGGTAATTCACTTTCAGAAAAAAAGCGCGGTGTTTTTTGGCTGGCTGAAATTAGTTCACGAGTGTCATTCCATAGTGCAAGAGAATGAATAAAACAAATGAAGATCTAGGTGAAAATGTGGTCGCATATATGAGGGCAAGATGATAAAAAATAAAAGAAATAGGCTGACATGATACATTTTTAAAAAAAATCTTCAATGATTTTAAAAGGATAAGACCCCTAATGCCAGAACTTCCCGACGTAAAAAACAAGAAAAACAATAACTAAATAAAATCAACTGGTTAACAAAATTCTTTAGAGTTTCCGCGCTTTTACAATTTTCACTTCATCTCATTTTTTATCATGCGTTTTTCATTCGAATTCACTCTTTTTCATAAAATAGGGTGATTTGGGTGATCTGGCTTTTTAGGGTGGTTTGTGCCCGAACTTCGCTCGCTAGAAATTGTTAAACACATTCCTAAAATCACAAATTCACGATTCAAAAATTTCAAATATAAACTTTTAAAAACTAATAAACTGATCTTCACAAGGAGGTTCACATGGGACTCGATAAACTTTTTCAAGCTGTAGCAGTATTAGCAATTGTTGCTGTATCAACTGGTCAGCTTCCACGAATCATTAATTACGTTCATAAGGCTCAGATTCAGCTGATCCAAGATTCCAAGGCTTCGAAGTGGCCGAAGGCTATGCTTCTGCCAGTAAAATAATTTTAGCTTTTGTACGAGGTTAAAAATTCAATTCTAAAATGATCGTCGCAATTTTTAGGCGACGGT
>JAYTMM010000032.1:0-4741 GCA_043728555.1 Pseudobdellovibrionaceae bacterium | reverse complement strand
AATAGTTGCATATATATGCCAAGCGCACATACCAGCTGAGATAGTGAGTATAAAAAAGAGTAAATTTTTACTCAATTTTTCAATGTAGTCATATAAAATACAAAGACAAATCACATAAAAAAAATAGTAATCAGTAAGTAGTCGACCAGAGTATTCATCGGATATAACCCATGTTGAATTATAGATTATAAATAGAATACAAATTGGCACGCCCATACATAAGATGAGATTTCGGTATGTATTTTTCAAAAAAATTGCACAAAAAAATCCAGCCAAACAAAATAAATAAATCGGATTTACTGTAATGTAGCCGTTTGGTCCGAAATTCGCATAAAATAATGTTTTATCAAAAAAATCGATAAATTTTGAACTGAAAAAATATGTTGATAATGGATGCTGAGAGGTTCCGCTACGTATTGAATTGTTGATTGTAAATAAAAGCATGGATAGCAAAAATCCAGGTATAAAATAAAAAGTATCTTTCATTTTTTTTGTATTATATAGATTTAATAAAAATAAGCTTCCAATCCAAAGCAAGTGTATTCGAATGCAGAAGCCAAGCCCGCAAGCTAGGCCAAGAAATAAATTCCTATGCACATTTTTTTCGTTTAAGGATATAAAATAAATTAAGGTCAATAGAGAAAATAGATTTGCAAAAGTATCGGGTGTTGTAGGCTCAAATATCGAATACCAAAAAAACGATGAAGAACATGAAAAAATAAGTATGGATATGAAAATACTTTTTAATTTTAACTGAACCATAATTTGCCATAAGAGAAGTAAGCTAAAAATATTTACTATTAGCCCGAAGTAGACATGAATTTTTTTATAATTCTCAATATCTACGCTTCCATGACTGTAAAGGTAAACTGCTGAGTAAAATGGGTAAAGATAAACGCTAATTCCGTTATGTGAAAATGCGGGGTGATTTCCTGATTCGGTAGCTATTGATGTGCTTATGTTCGGGTTTAGCGTGTTTATGATATTGAAATCTTGATCATGAATCATGCTCAGTGTGTATTCTGAGTAGATACCATTTTCAAAAAGCTCAGATTTGAGTTGATTTATAATAAAGAAAAAAATAGTAATAATACAAAAAATAATTACAAATTTATTTAAATTTACTGATTTTATTAATTTATTATACATGCTATTATACACGTATGAATATAGCATTAGATGTTATAAATAATCTAGCCATTGTTTTTGCTATAGGCATGGTATTTTCTATATTTGAATACATTTGGCCAATTGATAAAAAAATAATTGTGCCCTTTAGAAAAGAATCCTTTCAAGATACTTTGTGGCTTTTGACTTCAAGCTTTCTGCCATCGCTAATAAATGCATTTATAATATGGACATATAGTTTTTTGCTGGGATTTTTTTTTATAAATCTAGATGCCTTACCATTTAAAAAAATTAATCTAGATAATCTATTTCTGCAGTTTGTAATTTTATTGTTGAGCGTAGATTTTTTGAAGTATATTTTTCATGTGTATTTTCATAGGTCGATTTGGTGGTGCAGCCATATGTTACACCATAGTGCGGAAAAAATTGATTGGCTAACTGGGCAGAGAGGTCACTGGGTTGAAGATTGGCTACTCGGAACAGTGCTCATTTTGCCCGTCTCAATTTTTGTATTTAATCCGAAGGTATATTACATATTTTCGATTGTTCAATTTATGTCGGGCTATATTAATCATGCTAATATAAATATAAGTTTGGGCGTGCTCACGCCTTATATTGCAAATCCCAAAGTGCATCGGTGGCATCACAGTCCAACTAATTTTAAAAAAGGTGGCCAAAATTTTGGAGATTTAACTTTAATCTGGGATCATCTTTTTAATACATTTTATATGCCCGATCATGTTTCTACGCCGATTGTTTACGGCTTATTTGCAGGCGACAGGTATCCAAAATCATTTTTTGGCCGATTTTTTCATCCGATTATTTTTTTGTATAATCGAGCAAAGGGAAAATTGCGTACAAAATTTTCTTAGAATATGTTCTTGGAAAATATTCTGATTTCTCAAGTCCGTAACTTATATCAGTCGAATTCATTGGACAATAGTAGGTGTTTAAGATTCTGTCCCAAATAATTAAAATTGCTCCAAAGTTTTGTCCGCCAGAATAAACTGACTGTTTTGCATGATGCCAGTGATGAGTTAGGGTATTATTTAAATATCCTTGGAGGGGCCAATATTTAAATTTAATATTGGCATGCGCTATGAACGTAAGCTGACATTCTAAAATTTGTACTATTATTAAGTTATATTCGCTGACGTTCATAAAAATAAAAACCCAGCAATTTACAATATTAAATATAAAACTTTCTGCCCAGTGAACACGAAACTGTGACATCCAATTCAAATTTTCTGTTGAGTGGTGAACTTTGTGCAGTTTCCAAAGTACAGAATTGTGGAGCAGTCTGTGGAAAAAATATTTTGTGAGGTCTCGGAGTATAAAAAACAATATAAAATTTAAGATCGGATTTGAGATATTAATTTTAGCATTAAAAAATGTAAAGTTTTTTAATAGGCTATAAATATAAAATAAGGAAAATACTTGTGTCACAACTGTAATAAACTGCAAAAGTATTTTCCATGAATATTCGTCAATTAAGTAATAAATAGAATCTTCAATTTTATCATGGAGTTTAAATTTATAGCTATTACTTAGCGGATATTTTTTTTCCAGATAAATATATATTAAGCCAAAAAAAACAGACGTCAGAACTGATGAGCTTAAAATAGTAGTCATGATATCTGTATTCATTCTCATCCGTATTTTCGTTTGCATTATGAAAAGAGCTGATTGGGCTGTATATATTATTTTTTAATTTTTTTTTAACGTCAACTCGTTTTAAATCGCAACAGAGGGTTGTTCTGCCCTGACAGTTCGAAAATTAGATCTATTCGAAACATCTTTTTAGTTGATCTAGCAATTAAACTAAATACACTTAATACTATCAGAAATTGAATAAGTGATTCAATGCCGTGATTAAATAAGGATAGTCTGAAATTGTTTTTCGTAAGCATAATAATTATTTTTTTTTCAGTAGGATGCATTGATAAAAAGTTGACTGATTTCAGCGCTGTGGATAGCCAAAATTTTTATGAAAAAAACACTTCTGAATATGACTCAAAGCAGCTGAAAATATACGAATCTAAAGATAAAATACAGATTAAATATTTTTCGTCTCAGATAAAAACCCCCAGCGCCGCAAAAGAGATTATTTTAAAAAATTCGAGATCAATCAAATTATTATATCTTTCAAGAGCGAATCCATATGGCGCCATATTTAGTACGCCAATAAATTGTTACGACGAAGCGAGCTTCAATAGTTCTATAGACGATTCAATTGCGGGTTTAGAATTAGTTTTGTATGTGCAGACTGGACTAGGACAGATTATTGGCTCATGTCCAGTCGAAGCTACAAATGTGTTTACACAAATTGTTTTTTTATATTGTAAAAAAACAAATACTTTATTTGAAATACAAGTGTTTAGTTCTGACAAGTTCGTATTGCCGAATTTGCCTAAGAAATCATTTTTTAAGTGCAACGATGCTTAAGTTTTTCAAGATAAATTTCTTAAAAATATTTTTCGTTTTTATTTTTGTGCTAATGTTAGCAGTCTATTTTCAATTTAGATTTGTAAAAATTGTAAAAACGATTGCTATTGATAACCAAAAATACACATATACTCAATTTAAGCAATCACTGCCAGGACAGTTTTTATTTACGCCTCGTAACTTTGGTGATGACCAATCTTACGGTCGATTGGTTTCATTGAGCACCAGCGGTGCTGTTAATTTTTTTCGTAAGATATCGACTAAATCAAAAAACATGACTTACGATTTTAAATTGAATTCTTTAGGTCAATATTCATATTTTTTAATTGAAAGTAATTTTCATCACTGGGGCCGGCGAGATTTGGCCACTGTCGGATTTTATCAATTAGATAAAAATTTTTCTATATTAGCAAGTTCAAAGTATATTCAACCATCGAGCAACCTTGACCCACATGATGTTATAATAAATAAAAATGGAAATTTTATTTTTATTTATTATAACAAAAGTAAATCAACTGGGTTGATCGAGGCCGAGATTAAAGAAGTTAATTTAGACAAAGGCCCTGTTTTTTCGTGGACGACAGTGGATCATTTTAAGTCTGAGAAATTAAGTTCAAAGCGTTCGGATTCAGATTATTTGCATGCAAATTCAATCTGCGAAGATACAGATGGCGGTCTAATTATTAGTTTTAACGAAATCGGTACGGTGATTAAATTAGGGTATCCTACGGGTGAGATTAAATGGGAAATTTCAAAAAAAAATTGGACATTTTTAGACGATGATCAGAATGGATTTAGTTTTCAGCATGCTGCACAGGTTCTGCCAAACGGACATTTGCTGATGTATGACAACGCCGGCGCTAGTTTGAATGATGTGTCTCGCGCAGTCGAGTACGAACTGGATTTTGCAAAAAAAACGGCAAGACTTGTTTGGCAACAAAAAGCTGAGCTGCCATTCGTTCGCAGAAATTCCTGGGGCTCTGTGCAAAGAATTAAAAATGGAAATACGCTTATAAGTTGGGGATCTTCTGAGGTAGAATGGCAAGCCAAATATTTTTCGGGCATGCCCATTTTTACCGAGTATGATCAAAAGCATAATAAAGTGCGAGAATTAATTTCAGAAAGTGGTCAAGTGACTTACAGGGCGCACTTTTCCGAATCGCCGGAA
>JAYTMM010000031.1:0-17520 GCA_043728555.1 Pseudobdellovibrionaceae bacterium | reverse complement strand
GTTGAAAAAGGCCACAAGGGCGTCTGGGCCGAGCCGCTTTACCCCGGAAAACATCCTGTAAATACAAAAACATTGAAAGTTGAATTAGTTCCTACAACAAATATTGCGTTGAACTGGGCGAACAATAGATCTGAATCACACAAATTAGATGAAAAATTAAATTCAATCAAAGTCAGATCTAAAGATGGTTTTTCTTTTGTGCTTGATGTGACGCAAATTATTCACATCGGTGCTAAAGAGGCCAGCAAAGTTATCAGCCGTTTTGGATCAACTGCGAACTTAGTGAATCAAGTTTTAGAACCTGCGATCGGAAATTATTTTAGAAACTCTGCACAAGGTCACACAGTGCTTGATTTTTTGGGCGCACGTGCTGAACGTCAAAAAGATGCCTTGTCATACATTCGCGAAGCATTAAAAGAATACGACGTCGAAGCGGTTGATACTTATATTGGCGACATCGTGCCGCCTGATGCATTAATGCAAACTCAAACGGATCGTAAAATTGCGGAAGAACAAAAGAAAACTTACGAAACGCAAGAGTACGCACAAAAACAGCGACAAACTTTGGTTAAAGAACAATCGCTAGCAGATATTCAAAATAAATTAGTGGAACAAGAACAAAATATTCGTATGCAGGATTTCCAAGCGCAATCCGCAATTAAAAAAGCCGAAGGTGAAGCACGTTCGATCGAATTAAAAGCCGCGGGTGACGCGAAAGCTACAGAGCTTCGTGCACGTGCTGAATCTGAAGCCGCAAAAATGAAAGGTGATGGCGAAGCACAAGCGATCGCTGCTGTTGGTATGGCTCGTGCGAAAGCCTACGAGGCCGGTATCAAAGCCATGGGCGCAGAAATTTTCGGACAAATTCAAGTTGTTGAAGCCATCGGTGATCGCAATATTCGAGTGACTCCTGAATTTTTAATTCAAGGTGGGAATAATTCAGACAGTGGTGCTTTAATGATTCAAGCTTTGTTAGCAAATATTTTAAAAAATAATCCCAACGCATTAATTAACGCCAAAAAATCTGACGTTGAAAATGCAAAGGGGTAATTTTCTTTGAATAAAAAAACTCTGCAAAGATTTTTATCTGTTGCCCGCCCCGAGCGAAAAAATTTGCTTTGGGGCTTGTTCTTTTTAATTGTTTCAAGCGTATCAGGTCTGGCTTATCCGCAGATGATTCGTTGGTTGATTGACAAGGTTTTGCAACCCGGTCGCATGGATTTATTATTACCTGTGGTTTTAGGATTATTTGTTGCATTTATTTTTCAAGGTATTGCTTCGGCATTCAGGTATTATTTATTTACCTTGTCTGGCGAACGTATTGTTTTAAGATTACGACAAAAATTATTTTCAAAAATATTAGACCAAGACGTTTCATTTTTTGATTTCAACCGGACTGGCGAATTAATGAGCCGCTTGGCCTCGGACTGCACAACTCTGCAAAATACCGTCAGCGTGAATGTGTCGATGGGTTTACGAAATCTGGGGCAAGCCATCGGCGGTCTTGGGTTTATGTTTTACACATCATGGAAATTATCTCTGATTATGTTGGTTCTGATTCCACCCGTTGGTTTTGCTGCTGCAATTTTTGGTAAACGGATCAGAAAATTTTCCAAAGATTTTCAAGCCTCGTTGGCCGAAGCCAGCATCGTCGCCGAAGAAAGTATTTCAGGCCTGCGCACTGTAAAATCATTTGTTCAAGAATCCAAAGAATCTTTACGCTATGAAAATGCGCTAGAAGATGCGCTGACAACAGCACGCGGACGAATTTTAGCCATCGCACAATTTATTGGTTTCGGAATGGTCGTCGGTTTTGCGGCAGTGTGTTTTGTTTTGTGGTTCGGTGGTCGCGAAGTTTTACTCAAAGAAATGAGCGTCGGTGATTTATCACAATTTTTATTATATTTAATGTTAGTTGCCATTGGCGTCGGAAGTTTAGGTAGCCTGTGGGGAGATTTCATGGCGGGTGTCGGAGCCAGTGCCAGAGTTTTTGAAATTTTAGAGCGTGTTCCAGATTTTTCAGACGAAGGTGAAATTTTAAAAAAATTTAATGCTGCTGTTGAATTTAAAAACGTTTCATTTTCGTACCCGACCAGAAAAGATATTTTAGTTTTAAATAATTTAAGTTTTCATATGAAAGCTGGCGAAACCATTGCCCTGGTGGGCTCATCGGGCAGTGGCAAAACGACAGTCGCTAGCCTGTTGCCCCGATTTTACGAACCTGATTCTGGCGAAATTTTAATGGATCAAGTTTCGATATCGAAATTAAAGCCCAGTTGGTTAAGATCACAAATCGGTGTTGTTTCACAGGAGCCGATTTTAATTTCAAGCACGATCATCGAAAATATCAGATACGGTAAACCCACAGCCACTGAATCCGAAGTCATTGCCGCAGCACAGGCTGCGAACGCTTGGGAATTTATTAAAAATTTTCCTGAAGGTTTAATGACTAAGGTCGGCGAAAAAGGTTTACAATTATCTGGCGGACAAAAACAGCGCGTGGCGATTGCCAGAGCGCTATTGAAAGATCCAAAAATTTTAATTTTGGATGAAGCCACCAGTAACTTAGACACGGCCAGTGAACATCTGGTGCAAGACGCATTACATAGATTGATGCAAGGGCGCAGCACCTTGATCATCGCACACAGATTGAATACAGTAAAATCAGCCGACAGAATTTTGGTTTTAAAAAATGGACAAATCATTCAAGAAGGCACACATGAAATTTTATCAAAAATAACGGATGGATTTTATTATCAATTATTGCAACGTCAATTTACTGAAACAATCAACGAAGGAATTAAGTCATGAGAAAAATATTAAACGCAGATCATTTACAAACCGAAGCCCTGAACAGCATCAATAATTTTCATCCACAAATTATTTCTGGAGTTGAATCTGCAATTCAAAAAAATGAATGGGTGATCGTTGGAATGAAACAAAACCCCGTCGTTTCAGGCGCACGAAAATATTTAACTGAAAAAAATATTAAATTTGAATATGTCGAACATGGCAGCTATTTTTCAATGTGGAAAGAACGCCTTGCTATTAAATTATGGAGTGGCTGGCCAACGTTTCCTCAAGTTTTTCATAATGGAAAATTAGTGGGCGGTTTTTCAGAATTAAAAAAATATAAAGCATAGGAACTGAGTATGACCAACAACGATATCATGAAAAAATTGCGAGTTGCTTTATCATTCCGTGATACGGACGTGATCGAATGTTTGCAGCTATCAAATTACACGATCACAAAATCTGAATTATCTGCCATTTTTAGAACCGAAGATCATCCAAATTATGTTGAATGCGGTGATCAGTTACTGCGAAATTTTTTGGATGGCTTGATTATTAAGAATCGTGGAGTCATGGAAAGAAAACCCAAAGACGAAGCCACAACGACTTCAGGATCTGATAAGAAGTAATTTTTTTTTGTTCTGTTCGCGATTTAAAATGCGCACCAATTCGGGGCGCATTTTTTTATGCTGTTGCGATATAGTTTTGAATAACTTTTTTGTATGCGACCATGTCAATTCTTGGCTGCCGATGGGCAATTCACTTCGTGGTGAAAAAATATTTTTAAATTGTCGTATAGAAAGTCGCAAATAATTTTTCCATAATGGCGGATCCAAAAAAATAATCTGATCGCAAATTTCAAATCTTTTTTCTAAAATGTCCAATGGACCATAACCATCAATAATCCAAGATGGCTTTTGCTGAATCAGAATTAAAATTTCTATCGTCTGTCTGTACGGACGCATCGACAAATCAGGTAAAAACTGAATTGAATCGACATGCGTAATTTCAATATTTTTTTCTTTTGAAATTTGATGAGCCAACGTCGTTTTACCGCTGGCCACATTTCCGATAATTGCTATTCGCACAAATTAATATATCCAGAATCTAGTCTTCATCCAATTCATCATCACCAACCACACCTAAATTATACTTCTCGATTCTATAGCGCATTGACCTGAATGAGATTTTTAATAATTTTGCAGCTTTCTTTTTCGTACCACCAGCAGCATGAATCGCCTTGATTAAAACTTCTTTTTCAATTTGACCAATGACTTTATCTAGATCTAAACCATCATCACCGATTTCAATTTCATGACTTGAAGCCATCTTGCGACCCGATGTTGTATTCACCATGGGTGGCAGCGATTCTGGTAACACCGTAGAACCTGCTTCTAAAGCTACTGTACGTTCCATCATGTTTTCTAATTCGCGAACATTACCTGGGTAATTATATTTTTTTAAAATATCCATGGCTTCCGCTGAAATGGCATTGATATTTTTTCCTAATTTTTCATTATATTTTCTAAGAAAATGATTCGCTAATGAAGGAATATCCTCGGATCTGTCACGCAGTGCAGGAGATTTAATATTGATAACATTTAAACGATAAAATAAATCTTGTCTGAATGTCCCTTTAGCAACCATATCGTCGAGGTTTCTATTTGTCGCCGCAATAATTCGAACTTCGACTTTCATATCGTCAGTTGCGCCCACACGTCTGATGATGCGTTCTTGAATCGCGCGAAGTAATTTCACCTGAATTGATGGCGGCAATTCGCCGACCTCATCCAAGAATAATGTTCCGCCGTTAGCAACTTCGAACAAACCTTGTTTATCTGCAATGGCGCCGGTAAACGATCCTTTTTTATGACCGAACATTTCTGATTCCATCAAATTTTCCGGAATTGCTCCACAATTGATCGTAACGAAAGGTTTGTCTTTCAGCGGACCGTTATAATGAATCGCCTTCGCAATCACCTCTTTACCAGTACCTGATTCACCCGTAACTAAAATATTTGTTGGCGTTTGTGACACTCGCTTAATTAAATCAAAAATTGCATGCATGGGTGCAGAGTTACCGACCATGTTTTGAAACGAATATTCTTTGACAAGTTCTTTTTTTAAAGTTCTGACTTCGACTTCCAGATTTTGTGAACGGAGTGCATTGGCGATATTCATTCTAACTTCATCAATTTTAAATGGCTTCGTCACATAATCGTAAGCACCCATTTTCATCGCATCCACAGCAGTTTCAGTTGTTCCGAAAGCAGTAATAAGCATAAAAACTGTATCTGGATAGCTTTCTTTGACGTGTTTTAATAATTCGATACCTGTCATATTCGGCATTTGCAAATCCGACACAATCATATCAAATGATTTTTTTGTTAGTATATCTTTGGCTCTAGCACCGTCTTCGGCGGTTGTGACTTCATAGCCTTCTTTCTTGAGCATGATCTCAAGAAATTCGCGGATAGATTCTTCGTCATCAACAACAAGTATGCGTGATTTCATTTTGTACGTCCTTCTTTATGTATTCATTTTGTTAAAAAATATTTTAAATTGAGTTCCTACATTTAATTCACTTTGAATTTTAATTTCAGCCCCGTGTGATTCAAAAATTTTGTGCGTGATCGCAAGACCAAGTCCTGTTCCCTTGGATTTTGTCGTATAAAAGGGTTCAAAAATTCTTTTTTGTGATTCTGACGTCATACCCGAACCTGTATCTGAAATTAAAACACAAATTCTTTGTTCAATAACTTCAGTCTTTACTGACAGAATTTTTTCGTTTTTTTCTTTCATCGCCTGGACAGCATTAACGATGATATTTAAAAAGGCCTGTTTTAATTTATCCGAATACCCCAAAATCATACTGTTTTGAATTTGAACTTGATAAACTAAATCTGTGGGTGTCGTTGAACTTAATTTTATGTTTTGAATGACTTCGTCTAAAATTAAAGCCAAATCTATTTTTTGATCAGGTCGTTTTTCAGGTTTTGAATAATCTAAAAAGTCTGTGATTAAATTATTAAGTCTGTCAATTTCACGCAAAATAATTCGCATCAGCTTTTGATCGTCTGGATTTTTGGTATCTTGTGATAATAATTCTATACTGCCACTGATACCAGCCAACGGATTTCGAATTTCATGTGCGATACCTGCCGCCAGCTGCCCCACTGCGGCCATTTTTTCTTTGTGCTTCAGCTGATCTTGCAGGGAGCGTTCTTCGGTTGCGTCCTTAACCAGATGCAGGCTGATGTTTTGTTGATAATCCGAATCAAAATACGATGTGCTTTCAATTTGATAAATTCTTTTATCTGAAATATCCGTATTATAATACGTTAAGTCTTCTGAATACGAATTCTCCTTTAGCTTTAGCAAATCTACAACAGAATTCTGTGTCAGTTTTAATTTTGATGTCAGCATTGAATTTGCAAAAACAGATTCGTTTTGCGCATTTAATGCGATCAAACCCACAGGCATGTTTTCAATCAAAAGATTCGCCAATTCAGCTTTTGATTTTAATTGTAATGCCGTCTGGGATAAGTTCTTGTTTAAATGCAGAAGCTCATGTTTCAATTGTGATGAAAAAAATAAAACAGAAGCAAAGGCTAAATTAAATAAACCCAGATTTAAAATATTTTGCAAACCCGACCATTTAAAAAACAATAGATTACAAACTGAAATTAATAAAGACGTCGCAACAACAAGCAATGCATTGTCTTTAAATGACAATTGCAGACCTGACAAAAATAATAAAACTAAAATCATAACTAAGTAAAAACTTGAAAACAGGGGCTGAGATTTATATAGAGCTATAATTGTTACGATTTCTAAAAAAGAAAACAAAACTGTGCGCTTCGTTTTTAAAACATATTGCGTCAAATGCAAAGTGCATAAAAAAATCAAACAGCTGTAAAATGTAAAAATAAAATTGTATTGCAAAAATGGTTTCTGCAATACAATCACAATCTGAAATATAAAATAAAACGACATCAATGCCAAAAAACGGAGTGTCGGAATTGATAATAAAAATGATTTCGTTGAATTCAACGGCTGATTTTTAACCAATTGTGTCTCCCAATTGAAAGACCGGTAAATACATCGCAATTAAAATGAACGCGATAATTCCACCTAAAACAATCATCATTAATGGTTCAATTAATGATGTCATCGCACGAACTGCATTTTCAACTTCGTCTTCGTAAAAATCTGCGACCTTGGCTAACATTGTATCTAGCGATCCTGATTGTTCACCAATAGCCACCATTTGCGCTAACATTTGCGGAATTTCTTTTTGTCTTGATAGTGGCTGGTGAAATGGCTTTCCCACTGTGACAGCCTCTTTGCATGCGTGCAGTGCTTTCTCGATGACATGGTTACCTGCAGTTTTTGCTGCAATTTCAATAGCTTCAATCATATTAATACCTGAGGATAACAGTGTCGACAATGTTCTGCTCATTCGGGCCACTGATGATTTTTGAACGACATCACCAAAAATGGGCGCATTGATAATGAATTTATCGAACGCGATTTTTCCATCTTTACTGCTCAGGTAAGTAATCACTAAATAAATTCCCAAAAATAAACCACCAAAATAAAAAATCCAATTTGCAATCAACGAATCTGAAAAACTGACCACTAGCTGAGTCAAAGCTGGCAAGGGTTTGCCAGAACTTTTATAAAATTCTGCAAATTTTGGAATAATAAATAAAATAATACCCGTGATAATAATAAAAGCGGCGCAGACAATAACGATCGGCATAACCAATGCACCTTTAACTTGGTTTTTTATTTTTTCATTTTTTTCAGCGTAAGTTGAAAGTCGATCTAAAATTGTATCCAGAATACCCGCTTCTTCGCCAGCACGTATCATATTGCAATAAAGCGTGTCGAAAACACGCGGATGATGCTGCATAGATTCAGATAATCGTTTGCCTGTTTCAATTGAAGCACTTATTTGGATGACGGCTTCTTTGATAATTTTATCACTGGCGCCATCTGACAATATTTTTAGAGAATCCATAATAGGGATACCTGCATTAATCAGAGTCGAAAATTGCCTGGTAAAGATTTGCAGTTCTCTTGTTTTTACTTTTGGTGCAAAAAATGAAACTGCATTTTCTTTTTTTTCAACACTTTGAACAATTTTAAGTTTTAATGGAATCAATTGTTTTGCGCGTAGTTTTACACGAACTTCAGCTTCATCAACGGCATCAATAACACCGTTTGATGTCTTTCCTGTGAATGATCTAGCTTGATACTGAAACTTTGCCATTAATTACAGCCCCATTTTTTTCATACTTTGATCAAGGCCTTCAACATCATTTGAAATTTCAAAGGCCGTTTTAACATCGATTTTTCGACGAACTATTGATTGCAGAATAGACTGATTCAAACTTTGATACAAACTCGTCGTAGAAATTAATTTTATAAATTCTTCAACTCCGGTTCTGTGAAAAATTTTCTTCTGTTCTTCTTTTCTTAAAATCCATATTTCATGCAATGCTGCGCTAGACCCTTGTGCTAATTTTTGATAAATAACAGAGCTTAATTGGTCACAAAATCGGCTCCACAAACTGCTTTGATCCTGCGTCATTGATTTAATTTGCATTAAAACATTTTCAATCGAATTTGCAGAAATAGTTATGAAAACCGTACGGCCTTCTTCGGCGAAGCGTACCCATTTGTTTAAATTTTGAATTTCATTCATATCAATACAAATCGTATCAATACCATCATAAATCGGATGCTGTCCGTCCCAATTTAAACTTTCAGATCCCAAATGAACAACAGAATCTAAATTTTGTAAATTCATTTGCACTGGTCCCGAATGTAAAGCAACTAGTTCGGGTGTATGTTTACGGCTTTCAGAAATAATTTCAGCTAACAAAGTCGATTTTCCATTTTTTTTCTGAGAAGAAATTAAATGAATTCCTGATTTTTTTTTCAAACTGTCATAATATGGTGTAAATTGAATATTTGCAGAAATTTTTTCACTCGTCACATATGAAAAATGAGCCTTCATGCAATTTTTCCATTCTGTGAATGAAAAAATCCAAGTTTGCGTCGGATCAGAAAAAATGCCTTGAATAAATCCCTTTGTTTCAAGAGCTACTTTTTCATTGTTTTGCAAACAAAAATCTTTTAAATCTTCCCAATCCGCCAATGATAAAATTTGCGAATCAAATTCTGTCCATTCGTTATTAATTTTTAAAATAGTCTGATGGCCCAATCGAAATTGAACTTCTTGACTGAATTTATTTTTTATTTGCAACAGCATATTTGAAATCATTTGACTAAATACCTCATTCTAAATTGTCTCGCACGGATGAGTTAATAACTTCTTCAATTGTTGTTTGACCACGTGCAAGCTTTAACAAAGCACTTCGCCGTAAAGTTTTAAACCCCATTTGCCGACACGCATTTCTCAATTCTAAAGCTGAAGCATTTTTTAAAATCATTTCTTTAATTTTTTCTGTGATCGGCATAATTTCAAAAATAGCTAAACGTCCCTTTATACCCGTGTTATTACAGGTCATGCAGCCTTTGCCTTTAAATAAAGTGTATTGGGGTATTTCACTGGCTATAACGCCCAAATTAATCAACGTTGCATCGGGCACTTTCACGGACTCTTTACACACATCGCAAACACGCCCAACAAGCCGTTGAGCTACAATCAAATTTAATGTTGATGTAATTAAATACGGAGCAATTCCCATTTCTGTTAAACGCGTAATTGTCGTGGGCGCATCGTTCGTATGAAGTGTACTTACGACCATATGACCCGTCGAAGCTGCTTTAAATGAAATTTCTGCCGTTTCTAAATCTCGAATTTCTCCGACCATAATAATATCTGGATCTTGACGTAAAAACGCACGAAGTGCTGTCGAAAAGTTCAAATCAATATCTGCATTCATTTGAACTTGATTAATGCCTTCTAAATTAAACTCCACAGGGTCTTCGGCCGTACTGATGTTTACATCTGCCTTGTTCAATTCAAAAAGTGCAGAATAAATTGTTGTTGTTTTTCCGGATCCAGTTGGCCCTGTGATTAAAACCATGCCTTGTGGCGATTTAATAATTTCTTTAAATAATTCGAGATCATCAGATTCAAAACCCAGTTTTGTCATATCAAGCTGTAGATTCGTTTTATCTAACAAACGCATAACAACTTTTTCGCCCCAAAGCGTTGGCACTGTATTCACACGAAAATCCATTTCGCGGCCTTCATTTTTTAACTGAATTTTCAGACGACCATCTTGAGGCCTTCTTCGCTCTGCAATGTCCATCTTTGACATAATTTTAATACGCGCGCAGATCGCGGGTCCTGAGGCTGTCGGCGGAGATGCAGTTTCAATTAAATTTCCGTCAATTCGTATACGTACTCGAAATTTTTTCTCATAAGGTTCGAAGTGAATATCCGAAGCTCGACGCTTGATCGCCTCCATTAAAATACCATTCACAAATTTCACAATCGGCGCATCACCAGCATTCACATCTCCGACTTCGATCGAAGTCGCAGCGGCTTCGATAATTTCATCCGAGTTTTCTTTATTGATGTCAATCTGTGACTGTCTGATAGCCCCATAAAATTTGTCGATGGCCGTTGAAATACTAATTTCAGTTGCGACAACTGGTTGTATTTTGCATTTTGTAATAAAACGTAAATCATCGCGAACTTGCAAATTGCTAGGATCAGTGAATGCAACGACCAATGTGGTTCCCGCTTTTGATATAGGAATTACCATGTGTTTTTCACAAAAATCTTTTTGTAACAGAGTCAAAATATTTTGATCTACATCAAATTGCGCAACATCAACACCAGGAACTGCAAATTGTTTTTCAAGAGCACGTAATATTTGGGAATCTTTTAAAAAACCTAATGCAACAATTGCCGATCCTAATTTGTTTTTATTTTTTTGACCATGAAGCAAAGCTTGCTGCAATTGATCAGGTCTGATCAATCCTTGCTTTGTTAAAATTTCACCGAGCTTGTTTGGCAGCATCCAATTAGTCTAATAAAAGTGACGTTTTTTGTAACTGGACTATAGTTGAGATTTGATTTGAAAATAAAAAATAAATTCGACTTAATTACTTGATTTTTTTAGTTAAAATTTGATCTGCCAGTTCAAACCGGATTTCACCGTACATTTCTGAATCGACGACAGACATTTGCGCTCGTAGAGCTTCCTGCACCAAATCATTGCTACGCAAGGATCTAACGTCAAAAAAAAGTGAAGCTGTTGATAAAAAATTAAAATAGGTCAGACTTTCGACCAGCTCAGTTTGGCTTTTATGATCAATATCAACTAATAAGAAACTAGATACAGTCTCGATCAACGAAATTTGCTTGAACTGTAAAATTTGTATCGAAAGACCTAGAAAAGTCTTTTGAATTTTTTCAGAAAATTGAATGACAGCCTCTTTGTTTTCAACGACAAAAATAAATTTAGAATATCCAAGTTTTGTTAATGCCGGCAGGAACTGCGATATGGTCAATTGATCCCCGACAATAACGACAGCTTCTGCCGTCTGCAGACTGAGCTTTAAACCAGCTAAATACTTTAATAATGCTTTTTGACTCAGTTGATAGAATTGAAAACGTTCGTCAATTTTTAATAAACAATCGGCAGCTCCTAGAGAATAAACATCGATTTCGCTCATGGAAAATTGCTCTTGCGCTAAAATATAATCTGCATAAGTCAGATCAATAAAATCTGCACCGAGATCTTTAGCGTGTTGAATACTATCAGCTTTGATGATTTCAAAATTATTTATTGTGGACAATTGAAAAAGCTGCGGCGATCTAAAGTATTTCATTTCTGAACATCATTGAAAAATAATTTGGCAGCTTGAATATCTTTTTGAATTTGCAGTTTAAGCAATTCAACATTTAAGAATTTTGTTTCGTCACGATGAAAGTGATACAGCTCGACTTTGATTTGATCTCCGTAAATGTCCTGTGAGAAATCAAAAATGTGAGTCTCGACTTTCAGATAGGATTCGTTATTTTGAAATGTCGGATTAAAACCAATATTTGTAATTGCTGAAAAAATTTTATCGTTCCAATAGACTTTTGTGAAATAGACACCTTTACGTGGAACGAATTCAATTTCAGGGCTAATGTTTGCCGTCGGAACACCAATCGTGCGCCCGCGTTGATAACCCACACTGACAGGTCCGCGCAAATAATATCTGCGGCCTAAAAATTCATAGGCCTTCTGTAAATCACCGTGTTCTAAAAATTTGCGGATAACTGATGATGAAATGACCTGTGTGTTTTTTTCTAACGCTGGCTGAATCGTTAGTTGAATATTTTTTTTGAAACAATAATGCGTTAAAAAATGATGATCACCTGTTCTGTTTTTACCAAAACTGAAATCATAACCTACGATCAAATGAACCGGTTTAAAGTGTCTGAATATATAGAAATCCAAAAATTCTTCTCGACTCATCATCGAAAAATCTTTTGTGAATTTTTCTTCGATTAAAAAATCAACACCTAATTTTTGAATCATTTCAGCTTGGTCACGGTAATCAAACAAGCGATGCACAGGGGTTTCAGGATAAAGCACTGCTCTGGGATGGGGTTTAAACGTACAAATCACAGATGGAAGATTTAATTTTTGCGCACTATCGACTAAGACTGAAATTAAAGATTGATGCCCCAAATGCAGTCCATCAAAATTACCTATAGTTAATACACAGCCTGTAAAATCAGGGAGCGACTCTTCTTGCGTGCGAATCCATTTCATATCTGTTGATCAATCCATTCCATGGCTGTATTTTAGCCCCAACAGCAGTTGAATGTCGAATAAAATTAAGATAGTTTAAGAGCCTGTGATCAAAAGCTTTGCCAAGACTTATTTCAATATTTTAAATTCTATTCACGTATGGGTACGCTGGGGACTTTCGAAAAGAGGCTTTTGGACACGAGCCTTTTTGTGTCTTTTGTTTTCAATGATTATCTTAAAATTTGACGAAGTCGACACGTACGATTTTCGTTTTAAATTGCGCGGACCACAAATGACTTCGGATTCAATCGCCTTAGTCACAATAAAACCCAGCGATTTTGTTAAAATTTTTGATTTAAAAACAAATTCATTAATCAACGTCAATGAATCCAATGAAATATCTGACAGTTTTTTTTGGGATCAAACTATTTGGCACGATTTACTTAAAAATATACTCAAGCAAAACCCAAAATCAATCGCAGTGACACTTTTTTTTGGCGATAATATTGGACAAACACGGTTGAATTCAGATGATTTGGCCGTCTTCAAAGACGAACGAATATTCTGGGCAACGAATTCACGCGAACTTGAAAAATTGTCACTTCCGTTTGCCACTCGACCTGAGCGCTCAAATATCGCCCATATTGATTTATTACGTGATGATGATGGTGTTGTTCGTAGGCTCTTGATGAACCCCAATTATTTGCCTAACATTGCCGAACGATCCGTCATCAAAAAAACGTCAAGACTTAGAAATTTGCCTGTCATCAACTTTCGCGGTACTGAAAAGTTCGCTAGTATAGACCTTCAAGATATTTTAAAAAATAAAATTCCTGAACAGTTCTTTGCGAATAAATTTATTTTTATTGGAATTGAAAAAACTTTGAATTCACAAATTCTAACCCCGCAAGGTCTGATACCCAGACATGAATTTTGGGCCAACGTTGCAGATAATTATTTGGCAAATCGATTTATCAAAAAAATGCCCACGCTGGTTTATGTTTGCATGCTTTTATTATTGATGATTTTAGCAGTATTTATAATTACGCATTATACACAAATTATTTCATTATTTATATTTTTATCATTGGCCGTTCTGTGGTCCGCATTTTCAATGTGGAGCTTTGACACGTATTATATTTGGATTCCGATCGCAAGCCCGCTGGCACTGCTCGTTTTAATTTGGGTCATGTATTTGGGCTATCAGGCGTTACGCATTGAGCAGGCACACAACAAATTGCAACAAGAACAGCGTTATATTTCCGAGCTTGAACAATTAAAAAATAATTTTGTAAGCCTAATCAGTCATGATTTAAAAACGCCCATTGCGAAAATTCAGGCCGTGATTGACCGCTTGATTTCACAAGAAAATTTGACAAATGATTTACAAACTGATTTTTCAAATCTGAAAGTTTACGCTGACGAACTGAATCGATACATACAATCAATACTTAAAGTTCTGCGTGTTGAATCGAAAGATTTTAAAATAAATAAAGAAACTGCTGATATCAATGGTGTTATTGAAAATGTGATCGTCAGAACTGAGCCTTTGGCGAAATCAAAGTCTATTCGCATTGAATTAAAACTGGAACCTATGTTTCTGATTGAATTTGATGTGACATTAATGACTGAAGTCATTTTAAATTTAGTTGAAAATGCCATTAAATACACAAATGAAAATGGTCAGATATTTATTCACACGGCAGAAACAGACACTGAGGTTTTAGTTTCAATTCGCGATACAGGTGAAGGCATCAGCACTGAGGATCAAACCCATATCTGGAAAAAATTTGTTCGTGGAAAAAATCAAGACTTAAAAACCAAAGGCTCTGGATTGGGTTTATATTTAGTTAAATATTTTATCGAATTGCACGGCGGTAAAATTACTTTAAAATCTGAATTAGGCAAAGGGACAACGTTCGACATGAGTTTACCCATAGAAAGTGAGACATAAAATGAAATTACGAGCAATGATTGTTGACGACGAAGCTGAATTGAGAAAATCAGTCGCCAGCGTTTTAAAACGTATCGAAACGGATTTAGATGTCGAATTTACTTTGGTCGAAGCCAGTAACGGCCTTGAAGCTGTGCAAAAATCAACAGAAGATTTTTATGATTTAATTTTAATGGATGTCAAAATGCCGGAAATGGATGGCCTGACAGCGCTTCAACAAATCAAAGAACACAACCCTCAAACATTTGTTCTGATCATGACCGCTCACAGTAATTTACATGATGCAGTTATCGCAATCAAAGAAGGTGCTTATGACTATGTTGAAAAACCAGTTGGTGCCGATAAATTATCAGACGTCGTTAAAAAAAGTTTAGAAGCGAATGCCATGATCAAAGGCCTGACTGCATCCCGTCCAATTTTTGATGATGACATTGACAGTGATATTGAAAATTCTTTGGATCAAAATTTAAAAACAGATATTGTCGGACAAAATACAAAAATGAAAGAAGTTTTTGGACTGATCTACAAACTTTGCAAAGTCGAAACAACAGTCTTAGTTCGCGGCGAAAATGGCACAGGCAAAGAACTTGTTGCGAAAGCTATTCATTTTAATTCACCAAAAAAGTCTGGCACGTTTGTAGCCATTAACTGTGGAGCTATCCCTGAAAATTTAATGGAGAGCGAATTGTTCGGACACGAAAAAGGCGCCTTTACAGGGGCTATCGAACGAAAAATTGGTAAATTTCAATTAGCTAACAATGGGACTTTATTTTTAGATGAAATCGGTGAATTAAAACCCGAAATGCAAGTCAAACTTTTACGAGCGCTTCAAGAAAAAAAATTCACTCCGGTTGGCAGCAATCGAGAAGTTAAAACGAATGCACGTATTATTGCAGCAACGAACCGTAATCTAGAAAAAATGATGGAAGATCAAAATTTTCGCGAAGACTTGTTTTACCGTTTAAATGTCATGCCCATATTTTTACCGCCGTTACGCGAACGTCCCGATGATATTGTCAAATTAGCCGAAAGTTTTTTGGAAAAATTTTCTGTCACTCATGGAAAAAAAATGAACAGCATATCTACTGAATGTATCGAATTGATGAAGCGCTATCGTTGGCCAGGTAACATTCGAGAATTAGAAAACATTATTGAGCGGGCTTTTATCGTCGAATCTTCGAATGAAATGACTGTCGAAAGTTTACCTGATCAAATTAAAAATTCTGTGACCAGCTATATCTCGCCAAATCAAACGACCGCCGTGCCATTAGCCAGTAATTCAATGATCAATAGTCAAAATGCTATGGATTTTGAATTATTCAAAGAACAAGCCGAAAAGGATTTTATTATTCAAGCGCTGAAAGCCAATAAGGGGAAAATCAACCAGACCGTTGCTCAAGCGAATATACCGAAAAATACTTTGCTTCGAAAAATCAGAAAATATAATTTGTTGGCCAAAGATTATTCAGATAATTAAATTTTTCTAATCACCGAGTCTGATCTTAAATCAATCATACAACGATGGTGCCCCTCGGGGCATTGATGGTGTCCATGAGCTCCGCAAGGCCTGCAGGTTAAATTATTATTTTCGATAACTAAAGATTCGTTCTGCCATGGTCTAAAGCCCAAATTTAACGTTGTTGGCCCAAAAATCGAAATCACTCGAATACCCAGACTGGCCGCCATATGAGCCGGTGCGCTGTCGTTACAGATCACCAAATCGCAAGTTTTTAGTTTCATAAAAGATTCATACAGACTGAATTGACCAGCGTAATTGATGGCCTGTGGATTATTCGCTGATATTTCTTCACAAATCCTTTTCTCTGACGGGCCACCCATTAATAAAACAGTTTTATTGTCTTTGATCAGGGCTTCGACAACTTCTGAAAAACCTGATATCGTCCACTGTTTGGTCCGCCACACACTGCCTGGAAAAATCGCCACAGTATTTTTTTTAGTAACGATCTGTTTATTAAAAGCAAAAACTGCTGGTATTTCACAAAATTTATCTGTGTGATCGATAAAATTTAAATACGTCCAATCAGAACTTTGAATTTTATTTTCAAGCTCTGTATCAACAGTTGAAGCGATCATCATTTGCCTGATCACATCAGGCCACGATTTTTTATATTCAACGGTGGTATTGAAAAATAAAAAATTAAAGGCGTTTTTAAAGCCAATTTTATTTTTTGCTTTAATTCGAAATGCAAACAAAGAACTGCGCATTGATCTGTGGGGACAAAAAACATATTCAATATTAAATTTTTTCAGCTCTAACAGAATTTTTGAATAGCTTTTTGAATGACCTTTTTCGACTTCAAAGGCTTGATCAAAATAATTTTCTTTTAAAAAAATTTCTGATAATCCTTTTTTGCAGATCAAAATCAGTTGGTGTTCTGGGAATTTTTTTCGAAGTCGCAGAACAACAGGCAAACTTAAAAACAGGTCGCCAATAAAAGCCGTTTGAATAAAAACGATCGACGGCTTTGACATAACCTAAGGTTTACCCTTGTCGATTTCAATAATTTCAGAAACCAAACTGCCAATTTTAATATCGGCTTCGATACGTAAAATTAATTTTCTGTCGTCGTCAGAAATCCACAAAAACAAAGGATGCGATGTCGTTAAAGCTCCGCGCGATATAATATCAGCTTTGATTTTAATAGCTTGAAATTCACCCACATCCGTATCAATTTTTTCTTTAGCCAGAGCTGTCGCTTTGAAAACAACATTTTTTTCATCATCAGAAACTCGAAAAGAATATTCTTTGCCAATTTTCCAATTAAACACACGCATGTAAAAAATACTGCTGAAAGCATTCTGTGAAAATGGCAACAAATCCCACGCTTTTTTTATTTCTTCTTGGCCATTTTTTTTAGTGTATTTTTTTTCCCAGTAATTTGATTTCAGTGCGCTTTGATTGAAAAAACCTTGAGCTTGGGCCAGTTTGCCACTTTCGCGGATACTGGTTTTAAAAACATGTGGCACTAAATCCGTGTAATCGACATACGTATCAACCACGTCTTCGACAGAATA
>JAYTMM010000030.1:0-16543 GCA_043728555.1 Pseudobdellovibrionaceae bacterium | reverse complement strand
TTTGGAATTACGTCCGAATTATGCAGGATGGACTTTTGTAACACCGGACGGCGATACATTAAGTGCCGACGGAATTTTAACAGGCGGTTCAAAAGAATCTGCTGAATCTGGTGTTTTAAAACGCCGCCGAGAAATCAAAGAATTATCTGATAAAAAATCTGAATGGGCTGGTAAGCTTGCGTTGGCAACAGCCGCTTTGAAAAAAACAGAAGAACAATTAAATCATATCGTCACTGATTTTGAAGGCGCACAAAAACGCCGTCAAGATCAAGAAATCAAAGTCGCTGAATTTCGCAAAGATTTAGAGCGCGCTGACAATGAACTTGAACAAGCTAAAAACGCAGTTGAGAGACAGGAAAAAGAAGTTCGTCGTTTATCAGATCAAATCAATTCAATGGACGAAAAAATTTCTGAATACTCTGAAAATTTAATTCAAATTCGCACGCAAAAAATTGAATTAGAATCAGCTATTTTAAGTTTAAATTCTGAATATGAATCAATGAAAGATGGCTTTGAACAAAAACAATCAGAGCTTACGCAATTACAGATTCAAGCGGCTTCAAAATCGCAAGAATATTCTGGTTTGACTCGTCAGCTTGAGATGGTGACAAAACAAGTTGATGATTTAAATATGCAATTATCACGTATGTCTGAAGAAGCTGAAGGCTATAATTCACAAATGAGTGATGGCCATTATGCTCTTGAACAAGCGAAAATTGATTTCGAGCGTATGATTTCAGATATTGAAATTAAACGTCTTGAAATGGCCAATTTTAAAAATCAATTTGAAATTGAAACGGCTCATATTCGTGAACTCGAAGACAAAGTAAATCGTAATTCACGTGAGCGTAATGAGCGTTTAGCTAAAATGAATGAGGCTCAGTTAAAATTAGAGCAAGCCAAAATGAAAGAACAATATCTAGTGGATCAAACACGTGAAAAATACATGTTGATCTTATCTGATATCATCGAAAAATATCAGGGTCGCGAAGGAAATCCAGCAGAAGCTGATGAGCAACTGAAAGATCTTCGTGAAAAATTATCAAAAATTGGCGAAGTCAATTTATCAGCGATTGCTGAATATTCTGAAACTCAAGAACGTTATGATTTTTTAACAAAACAACACGCAGATTTAACTGATGCGAAAGAACAATTGCGTAAAGTGATTGATCGAATTAACAAAATTTGTTCAAAGCGTTTCAAAGAAACTTTTGATTTAGTGAATGAAAGATTTCAAAAAGTGTTTCCAGTTTTATTTGGTGGCGGCGAAGCGATGTTGCAAATTGTCGAAGATCCAGACAAGAGCGAAGTTGGCATCGAAATTATTGCGAAGCCTCCGGGCAAAAAAATGCAAAACGTGTCATTAATGTCGGGTGGCGAAAAAGCATTAACTGCTGTTGCGCTGGTATTTTCAATTTTCTTGGTCAAGCCGTCGCCGTATTGTTTATTGGATGAGGTTGATGCGCCATTGGATGACGCCAACGTTTTCCGTTTCAATGAATTAGTCAAAGAGATGGCGAAGCGTTCGCAGATTATCGTTGTGACTCATAATAAACACACGATGGAAGTCGCACAGAAACTTTACGGCGTGACTATGCAAGAGCGCGGAGTTTCGACAATGGTTTCTGTTTCATTAGCTGATATTCGTTAATTAATGTCTGATGACAAGCCTAAAGGGATTGATGATGAATCAATCCCTTTATTTTTTAATATTCATAGCGAAGCGTGTGAAGCACAGTCTGATTTCTACATCGATCCTGTTACGGGCTATCAAGTCATGACCAGTTACTTCTTAAAAAATCGCGGATATTGTTGTAAAAACAATTGCAGACATTGTCCCTATGATATCGGGAATGTAAAAGCTAAAAAAATATAAAAACCAAAAGGATTCTTAAATGAACAGCTCAACTGAAAATATGATGATATATCTTGTGGGTTTTATTGTTGTTCTGATTTTAGCGATAGCAATTCCGATCACGATTTCTATTCTGAAAAAAAAGAAACCGACGGAGTTAGCAAAATCAACAGAACCAGAATTGAAAAAAGAAACTCTGGTTCAAACTGAAATCGTTATTGAAGAAAAAAAAATCGTTCAAGTTGTTCCTGAAAAAGAAGCTTCAGTTTCAGACGCTTTAAAAAAAACAGAAGAAAATTTTTTCGGACGTATCAAAAATGCATTCACTAAAAATAGCACTGAAAAGAAAAAAGTTTTAGACGACATCGAAGAAATTCTTTATACCAGTGATTTGGGGCCAAAAACAGTCGAAAGATTATTAACAAAAGTTTCTGAAGACCTTTCAAAGTCTGAAATGATGGATCTGAGTAAAATCAAATCCGCTCTTGAATCAGAAATGAATTTGATTTTATCTCCGGTTCACGAAGCACAAAAAAAATCAAAATCTGTGATCGATTTAATTTCAAAGTCTGCAACAGGACCAACGGTTTTGATGGTTGTCGGCGTGAACGGAGCGGGCAAAACAACCTCGATTGGTAAGATCACTTCGCAACTTGCAAGTCTGAATCAAAAAGTTTTAGTCGCAGCTGGTGATACATTTCGTGCGGCTGCGGGTGGACAATTAAAAGTTTGGACAGATCGTGCGAATAGCAATTCTGGTACTGACGGATTGGTTGAAATTTTTTGGCCTGAAAATACAAATGATCCAGCAGCAGTGGCCTTTGATGCCGTAACGAAAGCGAAAGCGAAAAATTTTGATTACGTGATTTTAGATACGGCGGGCAGGTTGCACACGCAAAGTAATTTGATGGATGAATTAAAAAAAGTAAAACGAGTCATGACTAAAGTCATTGATTCAGCTCCGCATGAAACATGGATTGTTCTGGATGCTAATTCAGGACAAAACGCATTGAACCAAGCCGTTGAATTTAATAAAGCCCTTGAAATTACGGGTGTGGTGTTAACAAAGATGGACGGCACGGCCAAGGGTGGCGTAGCCCTAGGTGTTGTTGATCAATTGCAAAAACCGATCAAATTGATCGGTATCGGCGAAAAAATTGGTGATCTTCGAATTTTTAATCAAACAGAGTATGTTGAATCAATTTTGGGTCGGGGTTAATTATTATATTTATTTCTGCATTGTTCAATTTCAGCAGACATGTTGTCGCCTAAAAAGCTAAATACACGGTATATTACTTTTAAATATGATTTTCCAGCTTCATTGTAACCCAAAGTCTTTACATCAGGAACGTGGCTGCCTTTGTGTTCGTAGTGCTTAATTTTATTTCCATTCTGTGCGTAGGCTAAAATTAATTTTCGAACACTTTTTTCTTTATCAACCAGCTCATCGTCGTCAGCACTTAAAAATACAAATTCTTTATTTTTAACAGTGTAGGCCCAAGTCAGCGCATCAAAATCACTTAATGTTTTTCGCGCTTCGTCTTTGTTCCAATCAATATTCGCTAGCGCATCTTTGATAACTCCCTGCGCTTTATTTTTATCCATTGTCATCGCGTTAGATAAATCTCCGCCACCTAGTCCGATCAAATAGCTATCGAAAAAAGGATCAAGGCCTGCAAAAATTGTAGTTAACAATGCTCCTAAAGATAAACCGCCAATTTGCATTTTTTTTGTATCGACACTTTCTATAGTTTTTAGAATTTCGCCAGCAATTCGAATATCAACTAAAGACTGTAATAGACTGTTTTTAAATTCAGTCATATCTTTAGAAAATGGAGCATCATTTTTATTTTTTTTACGAGGCCCGTATTCAGGTAAATAGATAATCATGATGATGCCTTTATTCATCTTTGAAGCCAGTGATGCAAATAATTGTTCGTCACTGACATCGTTTGCGACGTGATGAACTAAAAGTGTTGCGGGCAAATGAACATTGCAATCATCGGGGATTGTAGGTTTGTACAAATAACCATAAACAGTATTCGCAGGTGAACCTTCTTTTTGAATAGGGCTATCGAATTGAAACTGACTCATTTGTTCGTAATGTTTTTCAGGTTTTTTCCAAACTAAATTTTTAATTTTGTAATTTGAAATAATTTCGTCGTAATTCTGTTTAAATTCTAAAGCGCGTTGAACCAATTCGTTTTTATTCACTTGGTCAGGGCACGAATTTGAATCCGCACAATGGGCCGTAGCCACTTGGTTTGAATACAATAAATCGATGCCTTTTCGAACTTGTTGTTGCAAATCATTTTGTTCAGCCATTAAGAAAGTACTCGCGGCTAAAATAAAAACAAAAAGATATTTTTTCATTAGTATCTCCTACATTTTCATATTCAAAAAACAGACGCACCTTTTAAATTCAGTTCGATTTAAACATGTCTTATCCAACAAAAAATCGGCCTGTGTTTGTCAGCTGTCAAAACCTTCGACAGCGATCTCAATTTGAGACGATCTGTGTTGGCGACCAATTTGTATATAATTGAAGACTCAAAAAATGGAGACCCAATGAAATTTAAAACAGTTGCATCCTATTTGTTATCAGGTTCAATTTTTTTTGGACAAATATCGGTGTTTGCACAAACAGCACCAATTCAATCGCTGGCGGCTATCGATAGTTTATCAAATATTCAAAACGTATTATCTGTAAAATCAATTTTAAAGGCAGGATCAACAGTTATCGAAACAAGTGATTTATTAAAATTATATTCTGAAAGAAATTTTCAACCGATTTGGATTCGTGATGGTCAGAAAACTGAATTCGTCGAAGCATTCAGACAAATGATCACGCAAACTTCAATCAAACACGGTCTTATTCAAACTGATTATTTAAATTCAGAAATCGAAGCTTATTTAAATGGTTTAACGCTTGAAAATTCGTTGGCTGCAGAAATTTTATTATCGCAAGCCTACATCCGATTGGCTTCGCATTTATCTGATGGTCGCATCGAACCCACGACCATTGATTATGATGTTCGTTTTAAAAAAAGAATTTTTACTGATTATAAAATTTTAGCACAAGCGGTATCTTCGGTTCCGGCGATGATGTCGCCGATTGTTGAAACTCTTGCGCCAGAACATTTGTATTATAAAAATACTTTGGATATTTTAGCCGGATTAAATGATTTAAAATTAAGAGGCGGTTACAAGGTTATTAAAAATCCGAAAGTAATTATTAAATTAAACTCTAAAAATGCGGTTGTTCCAGCGTTGCGCGAACGTGTTATTCAGCAAGGCTATCCGCTTGTGGGTTCTGGTTTGATGTACGACGAAGAATTATCGAACGCTATTCAAGATATTCAAAAAGAAAATGGTTATTTGGTGAATGCGGATTTATTGCCGGATTCGGGTGTATGGAATATCTTATCAGTTTCAGTTGATGCTCGAATTTTACAAACACAAGTCACACTTGAAAAATTACGTTGGTTACCAAAAAAATTAGAACCGAATATGATTTTCGTAAATACAAACGCGACGGAAATGAAAGTTTATGAAAATAACCAAGTGATTAAATCAATGGCCACGATCAATGGCCGGCCGTTGCGAAGAACGCCGATGATGCAGACATGGGTCACCCATGTTGTGTTGAATACGACGTGGACTGCGACAGACAGTGTCGTGTTGCAAGATAAGCTGCCTGAAATTCAGAAAGATATTAATTTTTTAAGCCGCATTCGCATGCGAGTTATTGATAATGTGACAGGGCTTGAAATTGACCCAGCAACTTTGGATTGGAAAAAAAATTCGCGAGCTATCGCAAAAACACATACTTTTGTTATGGATCCCGGCCCTAAAAATGCTTTGGGGGTTTATAAATTTCCATTGTCATCTGATAAAAATTCTTATGGCAGCAACCCTGATGATATTTTTATGCATTTCACAGATGACCCGAGTTTATTTTTAAAATCCAGTCGTCATCTCAGTTCAGGTTGTGTCAGATTATCTGAAGCAAAATGGTTTGCCGAATATTTATTAAAAAATAATCCGCAATATACGCCTGAATATATTGATTCATTAGTTGCTAAAGGCGTCCAAGGCGAAATTTTCGATACCAACATCAGAATTAAATTACCAGCTGAAGAATTTCGTGCTGTTTATACAGTGCCGTTAACAGTTGAAAAAACATCATCGGGCCATGTGCGATTTATGAAAGATTTTTATTTGCAGGATCGCCGAATTTTATTAACGGCGATGTCAGCTTCTGGCCGTATTGACCAAACTGTGCAGAATGCAAATCTACAAACAGCAACAACGGGTACGCTGATTGTGAATGGTGTATCCGGTGCGACCCAGTATTCAGGTCAGGTTGTGGTGCAAAAATGTGAACAGCCCGAAGTCGCTACGAATTTACGGACGACAATGCGAAAAATAAACAGAAAATGTTCTGCGCCAATTAAATTTGGATTGAATACAGCACAGAATTTAGAATCTGGATCATACATCGTAGGATTTGAAAATTCGATTTATCCGGGCTTTTTAAATATCACAGCTGGAACAAATCAACAAATTGATTTGCAAAAAATTTTAGTACCACCAAATATGGCCAAAGAGCGCAACATTAAAATTTTCCGAGATTTTTCAGCACTGTCAGAACAAAAAAAGATTTATTTTCAACAGTTCTATTCAGGGCAAAATTTATTTCGACAAACTTTAAGATCATATGGTGAATTGTCTGTCGCTGGACTTGGCGACATTGATGTTGCACCAAGCTCGTCATATAATTTTTGTTCAGAAAATAATTTAAATAATTTAGTTTTGGCCAAAGACATTCGTGAACACGCACTTTATGTGTGTGAAACATTGAACAGTGCGCAAAATATGATGGATATGGCGGATCTTTATCGTTTTACGGCGAACGGGACTTTCCAAGAAGCCACGGTCGATTATCCGGGTGATATTATTCCCAAACGTTATTCGCGAATGTTGGTTTCGGCTCCATTGAAAAATTCTGATTTTGTTTCTGTGATGCCCGGAGCTTACCGTATAATTGGTGATTCTGGAAAAATATCTGAACGAATCAATGTGCAATCTGTTTCAGAAAATTATCCAGCAGGGCAAAGAATTTTTACGAAAAGCAGGCTTAGTGCGATTAATAATAACGAAGTTTCAGAAAGCGATGTCTTAGATAAAACGATGGCTTCAAACGAAGTTCAGACTGCAGAAAATGTTGTAGTGCCAGTTGTGCAATCAGCAGCTGCCAGTAGTCGCTGTCAAGCAGCTACGGTTTGGCGCACAGATCAACGTTCGTATTGCACGGCAGATTTACAGGAAGGCTGCGCCAGATCATCGGCTGTCCTGTGCGAAGAAATAAAGCTCGATTTACGTTTTAGAAAGTAATACGATCAGCAGATGAAATGTGTGTGTGTTTTGATTTTATTTTTTTCAACAACTGTTTTCTGTAAAGAAAATGTGCTGTCATCATTTCAAAATCAAATCAAAGATTGTGAAATAAAATTAATTGAGCTTCAAAATGTAAAAAATTTTTTGAATTTACATAATGAAATTCAAAAAAAATATTTGCTGTTGTCTGAAAAGACGCTTTACCGCGAACTGTATTTTCAAATTAAAAACGAGAATCGAAAAATTAAAATTACAAATGATGTCTTAGAGCTTTTTAAAATCGGTGACCAAGAGCGCCACTCTGTCATAAATACTGATCCGCGTCAGAAAGCAAAGACTCTGCAGGCGCAAATCAGCCAGCTTGTTTTGAATGCAAAAATTGAAAAAGATTGGCAGAAAACTTTGGAAATTCGTGAGAATGGGCTAAGAATCGAAGCTGTTCGTGTTGATTCTAAGATGACGCAACTTAAAATCAGCTCGGATAAAAACGCTAAAGCCTTGGACTGCCAAGTGGTCAACTCTTCAGAAATTTGCCTCTGTAATAAAACGCCAAATTAATCATTTAAGGCTTGCCACAAAAGCTCTGACTTCTATAATGATTTCAGGACTTTATCATTAAGAATTAACGATAAACGACGGACAAAAATAGCAAGAAAGACATTGAATATATTTTTATGGCTCAAACATCGACAAAAGAAAATTCATTAAAAAAGAAAACTTTTGATTTTAAAATTGCAGGAGTTTCTTATAAAATAAAAACTTCTCACGACGAACAAACCGTCAATGAACTTGTGCAACTTGTAAATTTAAAAGTAAATGAAGCGATGAAGGCCACGAAAAACGGTTCCTTTCAAAACGCAGCAGTGCTAGCAGCTTTGAATATGGCCGAAGAAATGTTGTTACTCAAAAAACGAGCTCAAGCAGAATTAGAAAAACTTGAACATAAAGCCGAAAAATTGTCTGAAGATATCGAAAATTCGAAAATGAATAAAGTCAGCTGGAATTAAAAATCCATAAACTTTAATTATTTCGGAGCTTTCGTTGTTAGAAAAAAATGAATTTAGAAAATCTATACTGGCGAAGTTACACTTGATGACTGAATCTGAGATTTCTCAGAAATCGCAGCGCATTTTTTCTTTATTACAAAAATTAATGAATGAATTTTCTGGATCTGGTTCGTGGGCAGGCTTTCAATCGTTATCGACCGAACCACAAATTGAATTTCAAACGATCAAAGACATCGACTGGTGTTACCCCAAAGCCGAAAACCAGAAGCTGACATTTTGGTCGGGTTCAAAAAAATTCGAACATGCCGATTATAAAGTTTTAGAGCCAACCGACGGAACAAAAAAAGAACTGGATCATCTGACGGGCATTTGTGTTCCGGCACTTGCATTTCATGCCGAGGGCTATCGTCTGGGCAGAGGCAAAGGTTTTTACGATCAAACATTTCAAAATTTTTTGGGAACAAAAATTGGATTATGTTTTGATTTTTGTTTATCCAAAGAAACTCCGTTCGAATCACACGATTTAAAAATGGATTATATCATCACAGACTTACAAGTCATACATACAGCATCAGCAGGAGAAAAATAATATGGAAATGATCATCGCCGCAATTATCGGTTTACTTTTGGGCGGTTTTGCAATGTTTGCGTTTAAACGCATCCAAGAACAGAACACAAAAAAAACAGCGCAATCTGAAGCGCAAAAAATTATTCAGAAAGCACACACAGAAGCAGCTAAATTAAAAAAAGATTCTGATTTGAAATCAAAAGATTTTGAAACCAAAGCACGCAGAACGGCGGAAACGGAAATCAACAAACAAAAATCGACACTGAAAAATAAAGAAACACAACTTGAGCGTCGTTTGAAAGAAGTCGAAGACCAACACAAACAGCGTAACGACGATAACGATAAATTAAGTTCGCAGTTAAAAGACCGCGCCGAAAAAATTTCAATTTCAGAAAATCGCCTCAAAGAAGTTGAAAAATCAACCGAAGACCAAATCTTATTTTTACAAAAAAAATTAGAAAATGTCGCTGGCATGTCGCAAGACCAAGCCAAGCGTGAATTATTTTTAGTGATGGAAGACGCTGCTAAAAAAGACGCTGCCAAACGTATTGCTGAAATCGAAGAAGACGCCAACAAAGAAGCTGCCAATAAATCAAAGGCCATTGTTGCGCGTGCGTTGTCACGTTTCGCTTCTGAGTACACCTCAGAGCGTACGGTTTCAGTCATGAGTTTAACTTCGGATGAAATGAAGGGTAAAATTATCGGACGCGAAGGCCGTAACATTAGAACACTCGAGGCCATGTGTGGAGTCGATTTAATTGTTGATGATACGCCTGAAACAATTGTGATTTCAGGATTCGATCCTGTTCGTAGAGAGCTAGCTCGTCGTACAATTGATAAATTAATGGAAGACGGACGTGTACATCCGGCACGTATCGAAGAAGTCGTTGAAAAACAACGTTCTGAATTACAAAAATCAATGAAAGAAGAAGGCGACAAAGTTGTCGTTGAATTGGGTATCACAGGTCTTCATAATGAACTTGTAAAATTAATTGGTGGATTAAAATATCGCAGTACTCATGCGCAAAACGCATTAAACCATTCGATGGAAGTCGCACATATCGCATCATTATTAGCTTCTGAATTGGGTTACAATGTTAAAATTGCAAAACGTGCAGGAATTTTACATGACATAGGCCTTGCTTCAGATCATACACATGAAGGCAATCATGCTGCGGTTGCCGCAGACCTTGCAAAAAAATTCGGTGAATCTGAAGAAGTCTGCCACGCGATTGGCGCGCATCACGATGAAGAAAAACATTCATCAATTTTGGCTTGGATTATTCATGCCGCAAATATTTTATCAAATTCACGTCCGGGGGCTCGCCGTCCACAGATGGATAATTTTATTAATCGCCTTAAAGACCTTGAAAGTTTATCAAATTCTTTTGACGGCGTAATTAAATCCGTAGCCGTTCAGGCAGGTCGTGAAGTTCGCGTCTTGGTTGAAAGTGCAAAAGTCACTGACGATCAATCGCAAATGTTAGCACGTGATATTATTAAAAAAATTGAACGTGAATTGCCACATGCAGGCAGCGTCAAAGTCACTGTGGTTCGCGAAACACGCGCTGTGGAGATGGCGCGGTAATTATGTTTTTAGACCCGCAAGAACAGCTTGAAAGAATTAAATTCGGTACTGTGGATTTTATCACAGATGCCGATTTTTTAAAAAAACTTAAAAAAAGTTCTGAAACAAAAAAACCTTTAAAAATTAAACTGGGTGCTGATCCAAATCGTCCTGATATTCATTTAGGTCACACTGTTGTCATTAATAAATTAAAAATTATTCAAGATCTAGGTCATCATATTCAATTTCTCATTGGTGATTTTACAGCGTTGATTGGTGATCCTACGGGTAAAAATACAACGCGGCCGATATTGTCGCGTGAAGAAATTAATGAAAATGCGAAAAGTTACGCTGAACAAATTTTTAAAATTTTGGATCCTGAAAAAACAGAAATTGTTTATAATTCAAGTTGGCTTTTAAAATTAACATCGATTGATTTCATTAAATTATCTGCCAAATACACTGTGGCACAAATGCTTGAACGTGATGATTTCACGAATCGCTATAAATCAGGAACACCCATTGGTCTTCATGAATTTATGTACCCACTTTGTCAGGGTTATGATTCGGTCGCCTTAAACAGTGATCTTGAATTGGGTGGCACAGATCAAAAATTTAATTTACTTGTTGGACGCGATTTGCAATCGGCCTACGGCCAAGCTCCGCAATGTATTTTAACGATGCCAATCCTTGAGGGCATTGACGGCGTCAACAAGATGTCTAAGTCATTAGATAATTATATCGGTGTGAACGAATCCCCCAAAGACATGTTCGGTAAAACGATGCGCGTTTCAGATGAATTGATGTTTCGTTGGTACGAATTATTGACAGATTTAAAACCATCCGACGTTTTACAATTAAAAACTGATGTGCAAAATAAAAATAAACACCCACGTGAAGTAAAAGTAAATCTGGCGAAATTTTTGGTCCAACGATTTCATTCAGCAAGTGCTGCACAAAATGCCGAAGACGAATTCAATCGTATTTTTGTCGACAAGGGAATGCCTGACGAAATTCCTGAATTTGAAATTGAGGCGCAAGAAATTGGTTTAGTCCAATTGATGACAAAAGCGGGGCTGTCAGATTCAAACGGTGAAGCTACACGGTTAATTACAGGCGGGGCCGTCAGTATCGATCAGCAAAAAATTTCAGATGTTAAATTAAAATTGAAGCTTGAATCTGGCCAAAAATTAATTATCAAGGCCGGCAAGAAAAAATTCACGAAAGTTGTGGTTAAATAAATTTATGAGCGAACAAACACGAGCGACTCCAAAAATAAAATTTTTACCGCAAAATATTGAAATCGATGCCAATCCAGAAAAAAGTTTATTAAAACTGGCGCAAGAAAACGGAATCAAAATCAAATCAATTTGTAACGGGACCCCTTCGTGTGCTGAATGTCGAATTAAAATTGTCGAAGGTGATCAAAATGTACCCGCACCATCAAAGGCTGAATTGAATTTAATTGGGACCAGCTATTTTATCGACGGTCGCAGATTAAGTTGTCAGGTTCGTTGTTTTGGTTCGATCACTGTGGATCTGACAGAACAAGTGAACAAAGTCGACACACAGAAAAAAGTTAAAGGCGTGAAATTTAAAGATCAAAAAGACATTCAAGCCAAACAAGACACTTTGATCTTGGTGGATGAACCAAAGCCTGTAGCTTCGCAGCAAAAAGCTCCTCATGCGCAAAATCAACAGCCTCAAAAACAAAATCCGAATCAAAATCCAAAGCAGAATCAAAGTCATCAAACGCCAAAAAGCAACAATACGTATAACCCCAATTTAAAAAAATAATTAAAACAATCATTAATAACAACGGAGACCTTATGCAAATCACAGTTTTTGAAAGTACAGTGCCACAGTTCATGTTAACTTTAAATGCACTGAAAAATGTTTTAACCAAAGCTAAAGTTTGGGGTGAACCTAAAAAAGTTGAAATGGAAACTTTTTTTCAAATGCGCTTGGCTCCGGATATGTTGCCATTGGGTAAGCAAATTCAAATTGCGTGTGATATCGCAAAAGGCCTTGGCAATCGTTTAACACCTGTGACGGCACCTGTGTTTGAAGACACTGAAAAATCGTTCGAAGATTACATCAACCGTATTCAAAAAACGATGAATTACCTTGAAGGCATCAAGCCTGAACATTTTGCTGGTTATGAAGCGAAAACAATTGAATTCCCTTGGTATCCTGGAAAATTCTTAAACGGCAAAGACTTCGTCATTCAACATGCAATTCCAAATTTTTATTTTCACGTTACAACAGCGTATGCCATTTTGCGTACGAACGGTGTTGAGCTGGGCAAAGGTGATTTTTTGGGAAATCAAAACTGGAAAACGAAATAATTTTTAAATAAATTGGCATAAAAATGCAAAAGTGAATACTGCGCTGAATATTTTTATTTTGCAGTATTCACCTTGGAAGGACTTTAGTTCCGAGAAAGGAATTAGGTCCGGAATGGTTCGATGCTATGAATCTATTCGACAATTTTTAGTGATCGCTATAATGATTTTAAGAATTATTTTACTTATTATCGTTATTTGGTCGCATATAAAAGTTATCACGGATGTTGAGTTTTACGAGCAGCACTTATTTAAGCCGTAATCTTTTTCCTCAAAATATCCGCAGCCTTATAAATTTTTTCTTTCTTTGCCGGATCCATTTTTTCGACCGTTCGGGCCATCATCGACATTCGAGGATTCTTTAAGAAAAAAGATTTATTCTTTTCAATGAATCCCCAGTATAAACCATCAACACCATCGCACCAAGATTCAGTGGCTTTGTATCCGCCCATTTTGCGGTAATAATTTGATCCGCAGAAATAAGGTTTCGTCGCAAAAATTCCTCCGTCTGAAAATAAAGTCATACCGTACACATTTGGGCCCATCACCCAGTCAGATGAATCAACAAACATTTCCATAAACCAGTTATGGGCTTGTGGCGGTTCGATTTCTAATAATAACATCAGGCTTCCGATCACCATCAAGCGTTCAATGTGATGGGCATAGCCGTATTTCACAGTCTTTTGAATCGCGCAATCTAAGGGAGCAATTCCTGTCGTGCCATCGTACCAGTGCTTTGTTAATTTTTTTTTGTGATTGAAGAAATTTGAAGTGTCTTGTTTTTCTGAAAAATTTTGATAAATTCCGCGGATGAATTCTCGCCAGCCAATAATTTGCCTAATAAAGCCTTCGGTCGACGCAATATTAATTTTATTTTCTTTAGCAAAGATCAAAGTTTTTTTCACAACTTCATCTGGTGTCAATAACCCTGAATTTAAAAATGGCGTTAGAACTGAATGAAAAACAAAATCTGTATGTCGTGGTATGGCGTCTTCGTAGGGACCAAATCGGGCCAGCCTGTCATCTAAAAATTTATCCAACCAAATGTGTGCAGATTTTCGATCTGTCGGTAGCCAAAAATTTTCAGATTTTCCGGGGTGATCTTTGAATTTTTTTTCAATCAAAGCTTGAACGACTGTGGTGATTTTCGATGGTTTTATCAAATCAATTTCTGGAGGCTGTATTTTTTCTGGCAGAGGCAACCTGTTTTCAGCGTCAAAGCTCCATTGGCCGCCTTCGGGTTTATTATTTTTGTCGATCAGAATATTTAAGCGTTTACGTTGTTGCTCGTAAAAAACTTTCATGAAAGGCTTTTTCGATTTTTTTAAATAATCTTTAAATATTTCACGCGGTGTTAAAAACATCGGAGACGGCCAAATTTCAAAAAATATATTATTTTTTTCTAAGGCAGAAATGATTCTTTTTTCAATAAATTTATCTTCGATTTCGTAGAAAAAAACTTTTTTAATTTTATTGTCTTTGATTGTACTTAACAATTGGGTTTCAAAATTATTTTTTTGAGCATCTATTTCAACATATTCGACAGCTATTTTCTTGGATTCAAGTTCAACTCTATAAGTCCGCATCGCTGACAGATAATAAATAATCCGGTGCTTATGGAATTGATGATAGGTTAAAAGCTCTTGATCTTCGTTGATCAAAACAATCAACGGATCTTTGGATTTATAATTTTCTTTGATCAGATGTATTGGGAATAATTGGTTGGGTAAAGTCAGTAGTAAATTAGCCATAAGCTTTCTCGGCAGTGAAGCCCTTGATTTTGTTATTTGATCCAGTGAATGTGATTTGAATAGGGTTACAGCAAACTTCACAGTCTTCGACGTATGACTGTGTATCGCTGTTTGAAATATCCAGCAGCATAGAAATTTTTTCTAAGCAGTAGGGACATTTAAAAAACTTTTCGATTTCTTCCATAGACTCCTTATTTTAATTTAGAGATTAACTTCAATCGAATGGGTCCTCTAAAATTCGAAGGGTCAACAGGTTTACCATTTTGCATGATCTCTATTTTATTTTCTGTAGCCAACAATCTGGCGCTTCGCCGCACATGTTCCATCAGGACTTGATCTGATTTATTTTTGATATCTAAAACTTCGCTGGGACATATCGTTTTATTTTGGTCTCGATCATTTAACAAATCCAGAATTTGCTTTCTGTAATCAAATTTATTTTTATTTTTTCGACATTCATCACTGCAATATTTAATTTCATCCCAGTTCTTAGCCCATTTTTTTCTGTATTCAAAGTCTCGCCCGCAGCTTTGACAGTTTTTTATTGGTTTAAGCATTTTTCTTGAAAGTCTCAAACATAAAATAAATAATCAGAAACGATCTGGCCGTCCAAAAAAATGTGCGAATCCAATTCGTTGAAATCAACGATTGAATCGTTTCAGCATCATAACCCAACGATAATTTTCCATGCAAAGGTACGCTAAAAAACGCAGTTGCAAGCCAAATTAAAATTAACCCAATAAAGTTTGCAGAGCTTAAAGCATTTAATTTTTGGTCAAATAAAATAGACATGCCTGTGAAAATTTCTAAGACCATGACAGGACCTACGATAAATGTGATCGTCGACGTATGAAAATTTTGATAGGCCGAAAATTTCGTGGGATCGATATATTTATAACTTGGATAATGAATACATTGAACCAACCAAATTAATCCTGTCATAAAAAAACAACTGAAGGCATGTAAAATATAAATTAAATTATTCAATGTGGAACTCCAAGTATCCAGCCTTCTTTTTTTAAATTAGGATCGATTTTGAAGGCATTCAAAAAATCGACAGATTTCATCGCACCATAAGCTAACATAAAACTGTCTGCTTGATCAATGTTGGTGACATTCAACGTTTTCATTTTACTTTTAAGCGCAAACAAATTTCGGGTCTTTAAATTAAAAATTTGTTTCCAAAAAAAACTGGGATAACCTTCGGCGATGACGAACTGCTGGGTTGGCTTTTCAAACGGCCATATTGAAAACCATTTTTTTTCTAAAGATAATTCTTTGATGATGCGGTATGTGCCGCAGCCTATATTTTTTTGAAAAGGTTTTAAATTAAAAACACTATTGGCTTTGACGATGTGTTCGACGGCTCTGTGTGGTTTCATCGACGGATTTTTTAAAAATTGATTAAAAAAAGCATGTGCGGTTATTGCACCGTAGTCTTTAGTTTTGAAAGAAAATTTTTTTGAAGCACTAAGGACCTTTGTAAAGGGTACAGACAGTTCTTGTGGTAATCCAAAGACACTGTCAATGCAGATCAGAACTTTGTGTTGATCAAAACCAGGAATCCATTTTTTAATTTCAGAACTTATTTCTTTGTAACATAATTTTTCAATTTTTAATTGCGCGTGTATTTTTATTTTTTTTGATTGAGCATCTATGATGCAAACATTCAGTGGTCTTGGTTGTCCATTTAATTTAACAGCGCCTGTCTGATCTATGCCCACAAAAATAGGAAAATTCATTAACTTAAATGCAGCTCGTAAGATAATTCAGTTTTTACAGAATTTAAAATAAAACCAGATTCAAAAGATTTTTTAATCAACAGCTGTGCCTTTTCGGGGCTTGATGCTCCGACCATTGTTACATGAAAATGACATTTCTTCATGATGACTTTTCGAGTTTCGATTTGATCGACAGATAGAGTTGTTGAAACTTTCAGATCTTCAAAAGTTAATTTTGAATTTTCGGCGTAAACTTTAAAAGTCGCGATCAAGCAATTCGTCAGCGCCTGCGCAAATAAATCTTCGGGGCTGAATCCGCCACCAGGCCC
>JAYTMM010000029.1:0-2490 GCA_043728555.1 Pseudobdellovibrionaceae bacterium | reverse complement strand
AGTATGACGGCTAATTTTACTTTGGATAACGCTATTTACAGATTCAATAAAGCCAGTGATTTAATGTTTTACAATATGATTTGCGGCAGCACTGATGCCAAAGTTCAAGAAGGCATTTTTTCTGGATTTAATTTTATGCCGCCGCGAATTTCAACTCAAAATCCACAGAATTTGAAGATTTGCGAAAAAATCAACGGTACCGTATCGACAGACACTTTGTATAAAATGACTTTGCCATTAAATCAAAAAAATGTATCCGCAACTGAATTTTTAGTCTCAAATCTGAATCGGAATTTATTAGGTGATATTAATAATCCTGATGGCGCATCTGGATTTAATAACTGGTGGGTTGAAAAAACGTTACCAGCAGTTCAAATTAAATTTAAAGATTTAGATTCACGATATCAAACACTGGTTTCTCAGGCTTATGGTAATATTTTAGATCAAAACGGATTTGTCGATTTCACTTTGGATCTTTATACTCACTGGAGCGACAGACTGGGAACTGGAATCTTCGATAATCTAGATTTTGAATTAGAATTTTATATACAATCGCTTGAAAATATTCTTTTGCAAAAAAATATTACTACTGTCAACTATACAGATTCAGTTATTTCGCTAACTCAGAAACAGAAATATGACTCTGTTGTGATGGCCAAAGATCTTGAAAAAACAAATGCTATTCTATTCAAAATTTTAACAATCAAAAAAACATATAAAGATTTGTTAGGTTTATTAAACAATAATAAGCAAATCGATTTCAAAAAATTAGAATCCATGAATGCAGTCTTGAAACAATCCATGGATAGCATTTTTGAAAAATTAGCTCAAATTGAAAAAAATTCGAATCTGCCAGCTGAAGTTAAATCATTATTTTCAATTAAAAAAGGCCTTGAAAATTTAGAAATTGATTTGAAAAGATATTTATTTATGAAGGTGAATTTAGCGAATCGCCTTGAAATTGAAACTTCGCAGATGAATGATTTTTTAAAAAATGTCAGCGCTAAAAATACTTACACCGGAGCTAAACCCAACGGTAAATAATCCCAACATGAGACACTGTCTGTTGTTTTGACAGTGTTACACAAAGTGTGATCTTAAACGAAAAAATAGGCTTTAAATGAAATATACAGATTTTAAACAGGCACTAAACTTGAAATATTAAATACGAAAGCAAACTTTAACAAAAGAGGATCTTATGAAAAAAATGATTTTAATGGCTCTCATCACAATATCAACAGTTGCCTTTGCTTTACCCGAAGCTAAAGTTGCTAATCGTGAGCAGTCTCGTGAATTTTTAAAAACACGCGATGAATATAAAAAATATGAAAAAGCATCCAAAGACGGAAAAATGACCGAAGCGATCCGTAAATCAATGTCAAAATTTTTAAATGATTCATTAGCCGGTATCGATGGTGTTAAATCTGACGGTTTAGAATCAATTGTTAACATTAATGTGGATTCAGCCAGCAAAGTTATCGAATTAATCACATTAGCTAAAAATGGATCTGCTGAACAAAAAACAAAAGCTAAAATGGATTTAAAAATTATGGCTGACGGTGCATTATTAATCGATTCTGCATCGGCTTCTGCCAAAGACGAAGCCAAAGCCTTAGAGCAAATTTCTGAAATGGCTGATTATAATGAAAATGCAAAAAACTTTAAAACTGCTTTAGCCAAAGAATTAAAAGACGGCGGTATTACTGTAACAGAAGCTATTACAAAAGCCTCGAAGGGTAAAATTACTCTAGAGAAAATTAAAGACTGCATTATTTAATTTTCGAAGCACACAATTAAATTACCGAACGGCCTCACCCAAACCAAATTTGTGTGGGGCTTTTTCGTATTCAGAATTTGCTTGCGGTAGCCACGCTGATAAATTTTGCTGTCTGCGATCGTCCGATGGATGTGTTGACATCCATTCAGGACCCGATTTTCCACCGTTAGCCGCAGACATGCGCTGCCAAAGTTTAATGGATTCTGCAGGATCATACCCTGCGCGAGCCATATACAATTGACCTTCTTGGTCTGCAGCAGATTCATCGACACGCGAAAATTTTCGACTGAAAAAAGCAATGCCCAAACCGCCGACGACACCGCCAATTTGTGTGGCTGCTCGACAGGTATCTGTTTTACAAAGTAATTGTCCACCCAACACCGTTGCACCACCAATGATAGCTCCCGCTAGATTTTCATTTTTTGCACGAGCATAGTTTTGTAAACCGTGGCGTAAAGTCGCATGTGCGACTTCGTGACCCATCACCGCAGCCAATGCAGCTTCAGTTTTTACAACGTTCATAATTCCAGTATAGACCGCCATTTTACCACCGGGCATACACCACGCATTCACTTCGGGGCTTTCAATCAGAACATATTCCCATTGATAATTTTTTCCTGACGCTTGCGCTATTCGTTGCGATACGCGCTGAACAATCGCCGTCCAATCTTTGTTTTGTGAAATTTTTGATTTTGTTTTTACTTCTGAGTAAG
>JAYTMM010000028.1:0-29476 GCA_043728555.1 Pseudobdellovibrionaceae bacterium | reverse complement strand
GGGACGGGCAATAAAACAACTTTGCATTCAGACTCAGGAATTGGAATTCCAAAAATACCGTATTCAGAAGATATCGTTGTTGTAGCGTCAAATTTAGGTGTGCGTTTTGTGTCGGTCATATTTTTCTTTCTTTTTTAGTTTTTTTAATTTGGCACCAAATGCTTTTTTTGCAGTTTGGTGCCAAAACAAAATAGTGTACTTAAATCAAATCTTCAGCTGAAATCAGCTGAATTTCACTTTGGTCTAAAATTTTACCAGAGGCTTCTCCCGCATAGATGAGCACTGGTTTTAATGTCATATATTTGGGTTTTTTAAGTTTTTGCATTTTTTGAAAAAGCTGTCGAATGACGTCATCGCCAACTTTTTTCTTAAATTTAATTTCACAAACATATAAAATATTTGGTTTACAGTGAATAAGCAGGTCAATCTGAGTTCCATTTTTATTTCGAGTATTTTTTTTCTGAGAGTAAGAACCTGCTGAAATTACAGAATTTGAATCAATATCCAATAAATTTATAATTTTATCTAAGTTATTAAAAATTAGATTTTCAAACTGATATCCAATAAAGCTATCAAAGCCTGCGAGGTTTTCAAGAGTTCGATTTTTGAATTGCCCATTGCGGATTTGTTTTTTAAAACGATCGATATATTTTAAATAAAATCGAAGGTAGTTATCACAAATTTTAAAATAAGAAACCTTTTGAGGTTCTCCGGTCAAAATATCAAATTGATCGATCTTTTTTAAAAAACCAGCGACAACTAAATCATTGAGATAGTTTTTATAGTTGCCATTTTTTTTAACTTTGATGAATCTGCAAATTTCAGAAAGGGTCAGTGGTTTTTGAATCAAAGATTCAACAATTTTTTTATAAATATCTGATCTGCGAACGAAAATATCGTTAAAAATACGATCAAATTCGTTGAACAACAGACCATTTGTATCAAAGCAAAGCTGATGAATATTTTGATTTGCTGTTTTGTTAAATTTATATTCATTGATGTATTTGGGGATGCCGCCGGCTATAGATAAAAATTTAAGCTTGTCGTAGGTTGATAAATTTTTATCGTCTTCAAAAAAAGACCTCGTGTCTTCAAGGCTTAGCTGTGGCAGGGTCATCGTCGAAGAAATGCGACCAACGAAAGCCGTATGCATGAGGATATTTTTTTCAATCCATGCAGAGACTGAACCTGCAAGAACAACGATGAGTTTATCGTTTTTTGAAAAAAAATTGTCCCAAGCAATTTTTAAGTATCCGGAGAAGTCGGTGTCATCCATTCCCATCCAAGAAATTTCGTCGAAAAACAGAACAGTTTTTCGTTTTTTAATTTTCGAATTGATAAATTCAAAAATATCTAGCCACGTTTTTAGATTTTTTTTAGATTTAAACTTACGCTGCAGAAGCTGATTCATGTGTTCGATCTGAGAAATTTTTTTAAGATTTTCGGCAGGGGCAAGCCCTTCGAATTTGAAGTAGTCATCGGCGCTTTCGGAAAATTTCTCAACAAGAGTGCTTTTGCCGATACGGCGTCGCCCGCGAATAACAATAAGGCTTGAGGTGCGCTTGCCCCAGTGGCTGTTTAAAATTTCAAGTTCGTGTGTGCGTCCGATAAACTTCATATTTATTGTATAAATCCTTTGCGAATGCATTTTTTTAATTTGGCACCAAACTGCAAAAAAAGCATTTGGTGCCAAATTACCTTTTTTCGCCATAAAGGCCAAGTCTATTCGCGATTGCCTGAAAAACACACACAAATTTTCGATGCACGTTTGGAGTTTTGGTTGAAAAGCACTGGTGCTGCGAATTAAAACTTGTAATTGCGCCGGGTCAAAGTAATCTTTGGTGGTGCATTTTTGCGACTGATTTTTTGGTCTGAAATTTGTAAGGTTATTTGCAAATCGTTATAAAATATTAAAGGAGATTTTGATGAAAAAATTAAATTTGTTCGCATTGTTTTTGGTCATGGTGATTTCGGGGAGCGTGTTCGCGGTTAAGCCGAACGAAAAAGCTCCGCAGGGCGGGGTTTTTAATTATAATTTAGATGCAGAGCCAGAAAATCTTCATCCAATCATGTCTGGTGATACATACAGCACTTATGTAAAAGCCTATGGGTTTGATTCTTTGTGTTCGCAAGATTTAAATACTTGGGAATTCACGCCGGGTCTTGCTGAAAAATGGGAAGTTTCAAAAAATGGCTTAGAGTTTATTTTTCACCTCAGAAAAGATGCTTATTTTCACAACGGCGAGAATGTAACTGCTGAAGACGTTAAATTTTCTTTAGAAGCTGTGCGGAATCCAAAACACGAAGCTTTAAATTTAGTTTCATATTACGAAAAAATTTCTAAAGTTGAAGTTTTAGATAAGTACAATATTAAATTTACGGCATCAGAGCCGTATTTTAAAAATTTATCTATTGTGTGCGGTATGACGATTATCCCAAAGAGCGTTTATGGCGATATCAATAAGTCAGTGAAAATGCAAAAAGAATTCATTGGTTCTGGCCCATACAAATTAAAACTTTACGACAAAGGTCAGCGTATTGTTTTAGAAAAATTTGATAAATGGTATGGAGACAAGGTTGATGGTCTTAAAGGATTTTATAACTTTAAAGAAATTAATTTTAGAATTACAAAAGATGAAAACGTGACAGTCGAAAAATTTAAAAAAGGTGATTTAGATTATCAAAGATGGAATGTGGCTGATGGGTATTTGAATGCTCAAAAAGCACTTGCTGGAAAAGATTTCTTTATTAATAAAAAAGTAGAGAATAAAGAGCCGAAGTCATTGCGTTTTATCGGATTTAATTTAAGAAAACCAGTGTTGAAAGATCGTGAAGTTCGATTTGCGCTGGCACACTTAGTAAATCGTGAAGAGATGAATAAAAAGTTTTTTGACGGATTAATGTTGCTTGCAACAAGTCCTGAGTATGTAAAGTCATTACAGGCTCCTGCAAATAAACCAATTCTTTTTGATGTTAAAAAGGCTCGCGAAATTTTAACTAAAGCTGGTTGGAAAGATGAAGATAAGAACGGAATTTTAGAAAAAACAATCGATGGCCAAAAAGTAGAATTAAAATTAACTTTTATTTATGCTCGTAAAGAATCTGAAAAATGGTGGACAACTATTAAAGAAGATATGAAAAAAGCAGGAATTGAAGTTGAGTTGAGATTTCTTGAGTGGAATTCATTTATTAAAAATATTGATGAAGGAAATTTCGATTTAATGGCTATGGCTTGGGGTGGCGGCGACGTTGAGCAAGATCCTAAGCAGATTTGGCATTCGTCATCAATTGGCAAGGGTGGTTCAAACTATGTGGCATATTCAAACCCAGAAGTTGATAAATTGATCGATGGCGCTCGTACAGAAATGGATGCTAAAAAACGTGGTGAATTGTTTAAAAAAGCCTACGGAAAAATTGCAGACGATGTACCATATGTCTTCCTATTTAATCCGAAGTATGAATTTTACTCGCAATCTAAAAAAGTTTCAAAACCAGGAGATACTTTAACCTATAGTGTTGGTCATTTGTCTTGGTGGTCTGCGGCTCAAAAGTAAAAATGTTTATTTATATTTTACGTCGGATTATTATATCGATACCAACGTTTATTGGAATAACGTTGGTCACTTTTTTTATTATCAATGCAGCTCCGGGTGGGCCGATTGAGCAGAAAATACAAAAAATTCGTGAAGGCGGAAAAAACGCAAATATTTCTAGAGAAGTTTTGGATGCATTATCCAAGCAATACGGTTTCGATAAACCAGTTCATGAACGCTATTGGATATGGTTGAAAAATATTTCTCGAATGGATTTTGGCGATTCGTTCACATATCAAGAACCAGTTATCGATGTGATCACTTCGAAATTTCCCGTTTCATTATCATTTGGTATAGCTTCTTTGATTTTAACGTATTTGGTTTGTATTCCTTTGGGAGTGCAAAAGGCGATTAAGGCTGGCGGGGCATTTGATCAAATTTCTGGATTGATTCTGTATTTTCTTTATTCAATACCGCCTCTGGTGCTAGGAATATTTTTGATCGTGTGGTTCGCGGGTGGTTCGTATTGGGATTGGTTTCCTATTGGTGGAATCAAAGCCGATGATTATGATTCGCTTTCGACGATGGGAAAAATTTGGGATCGTTGTTATCATTTTATTCTGCCGTTAACGTGTTACATGATCGGAAATTTTACCGAGCTTTCGATGTTGGTCAGAAATTCGATGTTGGATGTGATCAAATCTGATTACATTCGTACGGCGCGAGCAAAAGGTTTGTCTGATCGTTTGGTTTATTACAAACATGCGCTTCGTAATGCAATGATACCTGTGGCTACAGGCTTGGGCGGATTTTTACGAGTGTTTTTAGCGGGATCATTAATTATTGAAACTATTTTTAATTTGGATGGCATCGGATTATTAAGTTATTCGTCGGTGTTGTCGCGTGATTATAATGTGATTATGGGAATTACTTTTATTTCGGCGATGTTATTATTAGTTGGAAATATTTTAAGTGATATCATTTACGTTATGGTCGATCCTCGAATCGACTTTAAGTAGCAGTTAAAGTGAAACTATAAAGGGTGTTGTGAATTTAATTGAGAATCGATTTATTACAAATGAATTAACATTAAAGCGGTACCGCCGATTTAAACGCAATAAAATGGCGGTGATTTCGGCGTGGATGGTTTTCGTTCTGATTTTTTTAAGTGCGACGGCAGAATTTTGGGCGAACAGTAAACCGAACATTATGAAATACAACGGACGCATATATGCTCCGGTGTTGTTTGATTATCACCCGACTGAATTTGGCCGCGAAGATATTTATGTGATGGATTACCGCGCGCTTGAATTCAAAGAAAACGACTGGGCTTTTTGGCCGGTGGTTCGTTGGGATCCGTTCGAAAGTAATTCTTCGGTTGAAACATATCCGTCTGCACCCAGCAAAGATAATTTAATGGGAACAGATGATCGTGGTCGTGATGTTCTGACGCGTTTACTATATGGCTTGCGCTATTCATTGGTCTTTGCCATTGGTGCGTGGTTTTTTTCGTATTTGATTGGTGTTGTGATTGGTTCCGTCACTGGATACTTTGGTGGAAAAATCGATCTGGTCGGAATGCGTACTGTTGAAATTATTCAGACTATGCCAACAACATTGATCTTAATTACGATCATTTCAATTTTTACTCCCAATTTATTTGTACTGGTGATTTTTTTGTCGGTGTTTGATTGGACAAAAATCGCAATGTATATGCGCGGTCAATTTTTACAATTGCGAAAGCGTGAATACGTCGAAGCCGCGCGTGCCATCGGGTCATCAAGCCCACGAATTATTTTCAAACATATTTTACCGAACGCAATTACGCCGATTGTGACATTTTCTCCGTTTGATATTGCTTTAAATATTTCAACGTTAGCATTTTTAGATTATTTGGGTTTAGGTCTGCGCGCACCAACGCCAAGTTGGGGCGAATTATTACAGCAAGCCCAAAAATATTTCACAACATCTGAATGGCTTGTGTGGTATCCGTCAGCGGCATTGATATTAACGTTAACGTTGTTAATTAATATTGGCTTGGCTGTACGTGATGCATTCGATTCAAAATCATCTGTTGGGTAATTTTTTTATTTTCCTGTTGGAAATTTCATGCAAATCATAATTACAATGGCGGGGCTGGGTCAGCGTTTCAAAGACGCTGGCGAGCTTAAGCCTAAACCATTTATTCAAGTCGGTGAAAAATCTGCATTAAAACATTTAACTGATATTTTGCCTGACAGTTGGAAAATATTTTTTGCCATAGGCGATCATTTAAAATCAACGGATACTGAAAATGAAATCAAAAAATTAAATAAAAAAAATTATGAAATTATTTATGTCCCATACTCTTCGCGCGGCCCTATAGATACAGTTTTAGCGGTCGTGCCTGTTTTAAATTCTGAAATGCCTGCGATTGTCAGTTATTGTGATTACACAATAACTTGGGATGCTGCAGATTTTATTTCAAAAATAAAATCAACAAATTCAGATGCAGCTGTTGTCAGCTATCGTGGATTTCATCCGACGTATCTGGGGCCTAATTCTTATTGTCATTTAAAAATGGATGAAAATAATTTTATACAACAACTGCAAGAAAAAAAATTATTCACAGATAACATTGAATCTGAATGGACCAGTTGCGGAATGTATTATTTTAAATCCGCAGTTTTTTTAAAAGAATGTTTGTCAGAACAAATGAATCAAGATTTGTGTTTTCGTGCCGACGGTAAAGCAGAATTTTATACATCGTTATCATTACAAGCCATGAAAAATAAAACGCCTGAAATGAAAATATTAAATTATGAAATTAAATATTTTATTCAGTTTGGAACGCCGTTTGATATTAACCGTTTTCAGTTTTGGCATAGCTATTTTGTTTTAAAAAAAGAACTTTTAAACAATAATATCAAATTTACGTCGATCGAAGAAATGTATTGGTCAAATTATTTTTCGCTGAAAAAATAAAAGTGCTTCCCGCAAAATCACCTATCCATGTATTTCTGCCGTCCGTGCGGCTAAACCAACGAGCAGTCACTCTCCATGGTCTAGGTTTGTACATGTTGGATCGATAAGCCGCTAAATGCTTTTACATTTTGTGTGCAATGCAGGAAAAAAATAAGAAATTTAATTATGAAAAATTCTGCTTGTTCGGTGTATTCAATTCTGAGTAAAAGTATTTCTTAGCGTAATTAATTTTCAGTTGTTGTCAGGCTTGAAAAAAAAATTTGAAATTGATCTTCGGTCGGAGAATTCGTCAGAATGGCATCGTTAAATAGCCGTTGAATAAAATCGTGATTTTTTTCTTTGATGTCACTGTCTAAAAATGTCATTGACCATTTTTCAAAGGCACGGGGCTGGTTTGAGTCCCATTCTTTGATAACGCGAACATTTTTATGTCGAGGATCATTCGTGATTTTTGCTAAAAGATTTTGAACATTTGATTTCGGGCCTTCAAGTAGCTGGACAAACATGTCGTCTTTGTAAATTAAAATACCCGTGATATTTAATTCGTAATTTTTTATACGCGCCACATTTAGAATATTATCTATATCAGTGTAGCTGATTTTCTGGTGAGCTTCGCTGATATAGATTAATCGATAAATTTCATTCATAGTCAGGATTTGAGAGCTATTCCATTTCTTCTAAATACGTATAACCAGACAAACCTTCTTCGTAGTGTTTAATCAAAGATTTGGCTTCTTGTTTTGAAATGTTTCCGGCGGCGATACTTTCTTCGGTGTATTGGCGGACTTTGTCGACCATGTCGGCACGACCGTACTGAACGTAAGTTAAGACTTCGGTCACTGTGTCGCCTGGGATATAATGATCAACAGTATAGCCTGAATCATGAATCGAAATATGAACAGCATCGGTATCGCCGAACAAATTATGAAGATCGCCCAAAATTTCTTGGTAGGCACCTGTTAAAAATATTCCCATGTAATACGGAGCATCGCCTTCTTTGTAGGGGTGAACGCGCAAAGTTTTTTTCACTTCGCCAGATTCAGTGTCGATAAATTTTTCGATTTTACCGTCAGAATCACATGTTAAATCTGCAATCGTTGCTTCGTGATGTGGTTCTTTTTCCAGATTATGAATCGGCATCACCGGAAATAATTGACCCACAGCCCATGAATCAGGAACTGATTGAAACACAGAAAAATTACAAAAATAAGTATCGCATAATTCAGTTCGTAATTGTTCGACGATGTCTTCGTAATCAGGAGTGATGCGTCCTAGTTCCAACATTTTTGTAGCGATAGCAAAATGCATGCTTTCGCACCATGCGCGCTGTGAAAGATTCAACACACCATAAGTAAATAAATTTAATGTTTCAGATTTCGCCTGCAGTAAATCATTGAAACATTCATTCATGTTTTCAACATTTAATTTTTCGTGAATGTACTGCATCTCTTGCATTATAGTCGGGTCTTTTTTAGTCGCAGGAAATGGCGGTTTTTGACGATACAAATTATTTACGCCAATCACGTTGAAAATGAGAACCGAGTGATGAGCCACTAGTGATCGGCCCGATTCAGTAATAATATTTGGATGTGGAATATTTTTTTCATCACACAAAGTTTGAATCGTCGATACAACGTCGTTCGCATATTCTTGTTCAGAATAATTCACTGATGAATCCGAAGATCCCGTGCCGTCGTAATCCACACCAAGACCGCCACCCACGTCGATGTATTTTGGATTTGCACCCAATGCATGAAATTCAATATAAAAACGTGCGGCTTCTTTCAATGACGATTTAATACTTTGAATCGACGGAACTTGCGATCCGATATGATAATGAAGTAATTCAAGACAATCCAACATGTCATTTGATTTTAAAAATTCGATACCCTCAACAATTTCAACAGCAGTTAAGCCGAATTTTGAACGCGCCCCTGCAGAGTCAACCCATTTGCCCGCGCCTTGTGTATTTAATTTAGCTCTGAATCCGATTTTAGGACGCATATTTAATTTTTTTGCACAGTCAGTGATAATTTTTAATTCGTCTTTACGATCAACAACGATAATAATTTCGCGACCTAATTTTTGCGCGAGCAACGCCGTTTCAATATATTCAGCGTCTTTGAATCCGTTACAAATAATCACAGCATTGGGATTGTTCATTAATGAAAGAACAACCAATAGTTCGGGTTTTGATCCGGCCTCAAGGCCTAAATTGCAAGTCTTGCCGAATTTCACAAGTTCTTCAACCAAGTGACGTTGTTGATTTACTTTGATCGGGTAAACGCCGCAATAATTACCTTTGTAATTGTGATCGACGAATGCTTTTTGAAAACAAGAATATAACAGTTGAACACGTTCGTTAATGATATCTGGAAAACGAATCATGATCGGCATACGCAGACCGCGGTCTTGTAATTCTTGAGTCAGTTCATACAAATCAGCCGATGGGCCTTTGTCGCCTTTGGGAGTTACAACAACATGACCTTGTGAATTGACTTTGAAATAACCGTTGCCCCAATTGTTAATTCCGTAAACTTTGGCGCTTTTTTCTGCGTTCCAAGATGCGGCTTTTTGATGAGCATAAGTTTGTGAAGAATTTGCGTTCGGTACAGATGTTGTTGTTTCCATAAAAAAACCTCGATCAGTTTAAAAAAGTTATAACTTTATTTTGATAGAGATTTTTTCACATAGAAAAGGGTTGCAATCAACAATTAATTGCAACCCTGATTTTTTGAAGTCATTGAAAGCTTTAAAAGATTATCAGCTGACAATCAGATTTAAAATTTTTCCGATTTTAAAAATAACTTTCGACGGAGTTTTGCCGGCTAAAGCCGTTTGAACTGTTGTGATTTTTAAGGCCTCAGCGACGGCTGTGGCCTCGTTCGCATCGATGGCTAAATCAATCGTGCCGCGCATTTTACCGTTCACTTGGACTCCCATAGAAACGACGTCGTCCTTGCAAAGTTCAGCATTATATTTCGGCCAAGGAGCAGTGACGATCAGACCTTCGCCTTCAAGTTTTTGCCAAAGCTCTTCACAAATGTGTGGAGCAAATGGTTGCAAAACTTGCAATAAAGGCATCAATGCTTTTTTGGATTTGCAATTGTGTCTATAAAGATCGTTGACCAAAATCATCATCTGGCTGATCGCTGTGTTAAAGCTCATATTTTCGATATCTTCGGTAATTTTTTTGATCGTTTTATGAACAGATTTTTCGACCTCCGGAATTAAAATATCGTCGTTGAAAATATTTTGGCCGCTGTTTTCGTCAAACACTAATCTGCCGATGCGATCCAGAAATCTTTTTACGCCGTCGATGCCTGTTTCAACCCAAGCTTTGTCTTTGTCGAGTGGGCCTAAAAAACAAATATAAACGCGCATCACATCGACGCCATAATTTTTTGCGACTTGATCTGCAGGAATCACATTGCCGCGCGATTTCGACATGCGTTCACCGTTGGGTGCTAAAATAATTCCCTGATGAGCTAACTTTTGAAACGGTTCATCGGCGTTAACCATTCCTGCGTCGAATAAAACTTTGGTCCAAAATCGCGCATACAATAAATGACCGACCGTGTGTTCGGGGCCGCCGACATATAAATCAACGGGCATCCAATAATTTGCGACGTCTTTGTTGAAAGCTTCGGTTTGATTTTGCGGATCTGTGTAGCGCAAAAAATACCACGACGATCCTGCAGCTCCGGGCATGGTGTCTGTGATTCTGCGACCTAAATTTTTATAGTTAACCCAATCTTTGTTATTCGACAGTGGAGCTTCACCAGAATCCGACGGTTCGTAATTTGCAACCTGTGGTAATTCAACCGGAAGCTCATCGTAAGGAATTGGTTTTAAATTGCCATCGTGATCTTGATACACGGGGAACGGTTCGCCCCAATAACGTTGACGACTGAAAAGCCAATCGCGCAGACGATATTGAATTTGTTTTTTACCAATATTTTTTTCTTCTAAATACGAGTTCATTTTTTTGATCGCGGAATTTTTATCAAGACCATTTAAAAAATCGGAATTACAAATTTGACCATCACCAGTAAAAGGCAAATCAGTGTCAGATTCTAAAACACGATGAATTTCAAGATCGAATTTTTTTGCAAAATCAAAATCGCGTTCATCGTGCCCAGGAACCGCCATGATAGCGCCTGTGCCGTAATCCATCATGACATAATCTGCGATCCAAATCGGAATTAATTTTTGATTCAAAGGATTTATAGCGAAGGCTCCAGTAAAAACTCCAGTTTTTTCTGTCGATGATTTTCGATCAAGATCTGATTTCTTTTTGGTGTCGTCGACGTATTTTTTAATTTCAGAAAGTTGCGCTGCTGTCGTAATTTTTTTCACATAGGGATGTTCTGGAGCAAGCACCATAAAACTGACGCCGAAAATTGTATCAGGTCGGGTTGTGAAAATTTCTAAATTTTCTGCATGATCTTTGATTTTAAAATTGACCATTGCGCCCTCGGATTTACCAATCCAGTTTCTTTGGGCTTCCTTGGTGCGCTCGGGCCAGTCGATTTTATCCAAGTCTGCTAATAATCTTTCGGCGTAATCAGTGATTTTTAACATCCACTGTTTCATCGGCACGCGAATGACGGGGTGGCCGCCGCGCTCTGATTTGCCGTCGACAATTTCATCGTTGGCCAAAACTGTTTTTAAACCCGCGCACCAGTTCACAGGAACTTCTTTTTGATAAGCTAAACCTTTTTCAAAAAGTTTTAAAAAAATAAACTGAGTCCATTTGTAATAACTAGAATCACACGTTGAAATTTGTCGTGACCAATCAAAACTGAATCCGTAACTTTTTAATGTGGCTTTGTAATCAGCGATGGCTTTTTCTGTTGTAATTGTTGGATGGACACCGGTTTGAATTGCGTACTGTTCTGCGGGCAAACCGAAGGAATCAAAACCCATCGGGTGTAAAACATTAAATCCATTGGCGCGTTTGTAACGCGAAATAATATCACTGGGTGTGTACGAAGCAATGTGACCCACATGTAAACCTGAGCCCGATGGATACGGAAACATATCCAACGCATAATATTTTGGTTTTTTTGAATTATTATCGGCAAAATAGGCTTTTTGATCATCCCAAATTTTTTGCCATTTGGTTTCGATCACTTTATGTTTGTTCGGTTGTGTTTCGTTCATTGTTAGTCCTTTGTCTGGCTCGTAGCTTTAAACAGTAATTGAGTGGAGAATTAAATTCAATAAAACTGTCTCGTTTTGGTCCAGAATTATTAAAAATGCCCTTTAAAAAATCAGTCATTTTACCGATAAGATACCTATGAAGCGCGACCCTAAAAACAGATGTATTTTAGTGCTGGATGAAGATCAAGATACACTTGATCTTTTGATGGAGCCGCTGCGTTGGGAAGGTTATGATGTGCGCGGATTTACTTCGCCACAAATAGCCAGCGAAGCTTTAAATTATTTACGTCCGCAGTTGGTGATTATTGATCCTGATTTTTCTGAAAATGATGGAGTCGCTTTTTTAGAAAGTTTAATTCCGACGCTGCAAACAATTCCTGTGATGATTACATCAAGCGATGTGACGACAGAAAAAATAACTCAGTATTTGGATTTAGGTGCGACGGATTTTATTTCTTCACCGTTTGTGCCGCTTGAATTTTTGGCTCGTGTGCGTACGCAATTGCGCGTGCGTGATATGCAAGAAGAGCTTTTGGAAACAAATCAAAAATTACAAAACCTTGTCGAGATTGATGATCTGACGGGTTTATTTAATATGCGTTCGCTGTATCAAAAATTAGAATTTGAAATTGAAAGATCGAAGCGATTTTCAAGACCCGTCACTGTTGTGATGATGGACATGGATCGTTTTAAATCTGTGAATGATGGTCATGATCATTTGTTCGGAAGTTATATTTTATCTGAAGTCGGAAAAATTATTAGATCAAGCACTCGCACAGTGGATATTCCAGCCAGATATGGTGGCGATGAATTTTTAATTGTCCTATCGGAGACTCCGTTATCAGGAATTGAATTTTTCTGTGAAAGATTAAGAAAGCGTGTTGAAGATATGGTTTTTGCGCAAGGCAAAGATGCGATTAGATTAACGCTTTCAATTGGTTTTGCAACGATTGATCATAATGAAAACGTGCAACCTAAAGAGCTTGTACGCCGAGCCGACATGGCGCTGTACGAAGCGAAACGTCAAGGTCGGAACCGAGTTATGGCTTATCAAATAGATCATGATCGCCTGCATACGGGCGGACGTACGCTTGAAAAATCAGCGGTGATCAGTTTGTTCGATAAAAAAAGAAAGACAGCCTAGCCAGTTTCAGGCATATATAATTCATATATGTCGTCAAATATTTCACAAACTCAGAATGCAGCGAAAATTTCATTAGTTGTCAGTTTTTTTGTTTTAGCATTAAAATTTATTGCTTATTTTCAAACGTCATCAACTGCAATTTTATCAGATGCGATCGAAACAATAACGAATGTTGTGACTGCAGTTGTAGCTATAATATTACTAAAATATGCGCTGGCTCCGGCCGATGAAGAGCATCCGTATGGGCACGGAAAATTAGAATACTTTTCGGCATCTTTCGAGGGTGGAATTATTTTATTTGCGGCGTTGGCAATTATTTTTGAATCTGTCAGATCGTTGATTGTGGGTAACCATGTTGAAAATTTAAATACGGGGTTATTTTATATACTTATTGCGTCAGTAATTAATTTTACGGCCGGATTATATTTAAAACTGATTGGTGAAAAACAAAATTCAGAAGCACTGAATGCCAGCGGAGCACATTTGATGGCTGATGTAAAAACAACCGCGGGCATTATGGTTGGATTATTATTATATAAAATAACAGGCCTTGCTTGGATTGACCCTGTGATTGGTATTTTAGTTGGCCTGTGGCTGGTCTATGAATCTGTGCAAATTATTAAAAACAATATTGGCGGATTATTGGACGAAACCGATTTATCTAGCGTTAGCCAGCTGTCTGAAAAAATTGAAAAACATTTGGTGCCAGAAATTATTGATATTCATAATTTAAGAATTATCAGATCGGGATCTTTTCATCATATCGATGCGCATTTAGTTGTGCCGCAGTTTTTAGAAGTTCATATCATTCATGAGCTGATTCATGATTTTGAAAAAAAAGTCGTTAACGATTATAAATTTGACGGCGAATTTGCATTTCATACAGATCCTTGTTATCAAAAATATTGTGCAACTTGCGAAATGAAAAATTGTGGTTTGCGTTTGACAGAATTTAAATCACGCAGACCGATGAACGATCGCCACTTAATCAGTGGCCCGATATACACTGAAAAATAAATACTATGTCAGAAGAAAAAATTCGTCCCAAAATTAATTTAACACGCACTTTGCCAAAGCCGAATCCGTACGCGATGGCGATTGATAACGAGTATAAAGATATTGCCTTTAACGAAGAGCGTGCGCCGCTGAATAAAAATAAATGGCGCAGTGATGTGTTTAAAGTTTCTGATGATACGCCGATGGATATTGAAGTCGGTACGGGTGCAGGAATGCATTTCGCGCATCATGCAGCAAAACACAAAGACCGCTGTTTAGTTGGACTTGAATTAAAATACAAACCCCTGATCCAATCGATCAAGCGCGCCAAATTTCAAGGAGGCGTTCATAATGCAATTTGCAGATATCATGCTTTTAATTTGGATTTATTATTCGCAGAAGATGAAATTAATAATATGTATATTCATTTTTCTGATCCGTGGGTAACACCAAGAAAACCCAAAAATCGCGTCGCCAGCCGCGTTTTATTAAATGAAATTTATCAAATGCAACGTTCAGGATCATTTCTGGAATTCAAAACAGATTCGCGTGAATATTTTCTGTGGGCTTTGGAAGAAATCAAAGAAACTAAATATAAAATTGAATATCAAACATTGAATTTATACGCCCAAGACAATTTGTATAAACAAAATAATTTCCAAACATCATTCGAGAAAATTTTTGTGAATCAAGGAATTGAAATTAATTATATTAAATTGGTGAAATAGATTTTACCAATACGTTGTTTCAACACTTAAGTCATTAGTCACAAAAATTTGACAGCAAAGTCGTTTTGACAAATCCAGTTTATTTTTTTCTAAAGTTTTTAATTCAAGTTCGGTGTGAGTTCCAATTGGTGAAACAGTCACAAAACATTTTGAACAAACACCTTGGCCATGACACGAAGACGCCACGGGTAATTCGGCTTCAAGTAACGCATCCATCAGATTTTTTCCTGATTCGACAGAAATAATTTTATTTTTTTGCGGGATTTTGATCGCGGGCATATTTAAAAAGCATAGTCATCTTGACAGAATACAGCAACTGAAAGATCAATAGTCTATGCAAAAGTCTGCCAAAAAAATTGTGATTATGGGTGCCAGTCGGGGTTTGGGCTGGGCCACGTATCAGCATTTAAATACGAACTTAGAAAATGAATTTTTATTGGTTTCCAGAAAAATTCAAAATAATAAAGTGACAGAAAATACAAAAAAAATAACCGAAGATTTTTCAAAAAATAATATAGATCCATATTTTTTAAATCAAATCACAGAATTTAATCCGACTGAAATTATTTATTGTGCGGGTGGTGGGCCGTATGGCGTTTTTCAAAATAAAAAATGGTCAGATCACGAATGGGCACTGAATGTGAATTTTTTGTATCCAGCCCAATTAATACATGAAATTTTAAATAATAAATCTAAATTTAAAAATTTAAAATCGATCACTTGTATTGGTTCAAGTATCGCAGAAAATAAACCCGATCAAAATGCCGCCAGTTATTCGGCGGCAAAACATGCTTTGCGCGGATTAATCACGACGTTGCAAACCGAAAACGCATCAGATATTCAAATTAAATTATTTTCTCCGGGGTATATGTTGACCGACCTTTTGCCTGCAAACAGTGCTCCGCGAATTGAAAATAGGGCTGTTGATCCAGTTGTCATTGCGGCAAAATTGGTCGAATTCATAGACTCAGATCAATTAACTTGGTATCAATAGCAAACCTATATTTCAAAGTCATATATCAAGAGGATATTTATGGAAAATCAAACAGTCGAAAATATGATAATCATCGGATCTGGCCCTGCAGGATTAACTGCAGCCGTGTATGCGGCGCGTGCTAATTTGAAACCACTGATGATCGAAGGCGAAGAAGCCGGCGGTCAGTTGATGATTACAACTGAAGTCGAAAATTTTCCGGGTTTTGAACATGGAATCACAGGCCCTGATTTAATTTCTGTGATGCGAAAACAAGCTGAACGTTTCGGAACACGATTTATGACCAGAAATGTCACGAAAGTTGATTTTACATCGCGTCCATTTAAAATTTTTGTTGGTGATAAATTACATTTGGCTAAATCAGTGGTCGTATCAACCGGAGCCAGCGCCAAATTATTGGGTTTACCATCAGAAAAACAATACATGAGCCGCGGAGTTTCTGCGTGTGCGACATGTGACGGTGCATTTTTTAAAAATGTCGAAGTCGGCGTTGTCGGTGCAGGCGATACGGCGATGGAAGAAGCTAATTTTTTAACTCGATTTGCCAGCAAGGTGTACATCATTCACCGAAGTGAAAATTTCAGAGCATCTAAAATCATGTTAGATCGCGCCAGAAATAATCCAAAAATTGAATTTATTGTAAATGCAACTGTTGATGAAGTTTTAGGTGATGGTAAATCAATGACAGGAATTAAATTAAAATCATCGATCACAAATGAAATTACAGAAAAAAAATTAGATGGATTATTTATCGCTATCGGCCACCAACCGAACACAAAATTATTCAAAGATATTTTAGATATGAATGAAGTCGGTTATTTAACGACAAAATCAGATTCAACGTACACAAATATTCCTGGTGTCTTTGCTTGTGGCGATGTGCAAGACGCGATTTATCGTCAAGCGATAACGGCCGCAGGCACGGGTTGCATGGCGGCCTTGGATGCGGAACGCTGGATGGATGCTAACGGAGAATCACATTAATTATGACAAAAAAATTAAGCACCGAAGATCTGATTAAAAAAATTGAACGTCTGACAAAACAGCGCATGGCAGAACAACCCGTGGTTGAATTAAATCAATTTCGTGATGTGAAAAATAAATTAAATCCAACGAATATATTGGTGATCGAAGACGACGAGACACAAAGAAATTCATTGAAAAGAATTCTTGAAGCCGAAGGCTACGTTACGCGTATGGCTGCTGATGGGCCCGAGTTGACGCAAATTTTAGATGAAGATCATGAAATTCATTTTATTATTATGGATGTGGGTTTGCCGTGGATTAACGGTTTTGAATTGGCTCAGATGATCAAAGATCACCGCGATCTGAAAAAAATTCCATTGATATTTTTATCGGCTCAGGCCGAAGAATCCGATTTCGAACGCGCCCGCGAAGTGGGTGCGAATGATTACATTAAAAAACCTTTTGATATTGATAAATTAAAAATTCGGATCAAAGAGCTTTTGAGTGGGGAAAAATAGAATTAAAAAGCAAATGTAGAAAATAAAAAATCCGTCGGAGATAAGCCGACGGATTTTTTTTTGGAATTCAATTAAATTACTATAAACCCATTGTCATAGATGAGATACATTTTGTTTGCGCATTACCTTTAATGAAAGGTGTGAAGTCTGGTGATACACGAGTCAAAGATGGTGCAGCCAGATCAAGAGTAAATTTTTCGATATTATAACCCTGATTACCAGTTGTTAAAGTTGCGCTACCAATTACCGGGCTTACGGCTACGTAAACTGAAGATGTTGTTGAATCATATGCAATCGCTGATGGCGCAAAAACAACAGAATGATCTCTGTATAAAACAGTCGGTAACGTTAAGGTTATCGCAGAGATACTAGTTTCATTAACGTCCCACATAACAATGGCATGATTCAGTTGAACTGTATTATTTAATCCAGTTGCAAGTGCTGGGGCGTACGTAACTAAGAGTTTTCCTGTTGTTGTTGCGGGTGCAGGCGTCGGAATATAAACCATAGATGTTGGGTTCACACCATTAGCTGTAAATGCAACTGCTGGTAACGCACTAATATTCGTACCAAAAAGTGTATGAGCTGTTGTTGATATTTGTGCGCCGCCTGCGCAATCGGCGACAGTACCTGATGTTAAACCAGTTGATTGAATTGCACCCAGTCGATTATCAGTGATAGCTGTTCCATTGTTTGCAAATAAAATTTTTCCAGATGATCTGCCAGTGAATGGAGTCATCAATGCGATATCTCCAACAAAGTTTGTTGCCGATGCGGCAGCATTAAAACAAGGTAAAGATGCAGCTGCTGGATTTGCATATGGTAAAATTGCCGTTGCACCGGCAACGAATGCGCCGATAGGCGTAAATTTTTCTATACCGAATGATCGACTCATTAACATCATACCATCTGCGTCGACTTGCATCGACCGTGAAATATGCGTAGCAACTGGGGCTGCGATAATACTTGTATTTGGTACTTTAGTTATAAAAACGTTCGGGTCATTTTTTTTAATTTTATAAATTTTACGTTCTGTCATCGTTGTCGCGTTTTCAGTAAGTAATAAAACACTGTCGCCTTGATCTATAATTTGCTGTGGTAAAGTATTTGAAAAACCTGTTGCGATATTTAGATCAAGGAAAGTTTCTAAAAACTTTCCAGAATTTCCATCCCACTTGCTAATTACCCTAGATGCTGTCGCAGCTGTGTATGTTGTCATACCGATACCAGAGTTACAAACTCCAGAACTTACGTATAAATTTTTTGTGGTAATTGCAGACGCCTCATCAGCTTTCTTCGGGCATCCCGTAAGTAACAAAGCCATTCCGGTCATCGTCGTGATTACCATTTTTTGTGTTAAATTGCGTCCCATGTGTTTTCTCCTTTAATTTAAGTTAAACATAAATAATTGTTCATTACCCGACACTGATCGGATCAAAGTCCCCAAAACTTGAAAATACTTTAGCCATTATCAAAAAAGTATTAAATTTCTAGACTTTTGTACGATCTTGATATGACTCATTGCTTTAAAAATCACTATCGGGTGTATCAAAATAGGATATAAAATATTAATACGGTATGTGGCTGCAATTTTTTAAATATTTTTTAATTCCGATTCTGATGTTTTTCATTGGCGAAAATCTGTGTGCGCAATCAAAGCTGCGAAATGCAAAATTTGCAAAAATAGGTTTTATTTATCAGACATATTCGGGTGACAAAGACATTTCGTTGGCTGATGGCGCTGCTGGTTACGGTGTTGAAATGACGATTGATTCAGGCGGAGATATTTTCAGATACTTTATGAAAGCAAAAATGATTTATTCGGCAGGCACGCAGAATTTTTTAGACAACGTCACCGAAGTAAAATCAAATTATAAATTCACACAAGTCGCACCTGAATTTGGTTTCACATTATACCCTGTACCTAAAAAAAAATCTGGCTTGAATTTGTATGTTTGGGCTGTCGGTATTGCTACATATCAGTTTGTTGATCTGTCACCGATATCATCCGTTGTCAGTGGCACAACAACAGCAGTCAGTAGTTACACAAAATTAAAATCACGCGATCAAGGTTATGGGTACGGCGGCGGTGGCGGCATTGGATTCGATATATTTTTCAGCGAACGTTCACGGCCCTGGATTAAATCAATTTACGGCGAAGTCGGTTTTCGTGATCAAGTCGCACAAATGGCCGGTCGTGAAGATTTTCAAATTAAATCAATTAATTTTATTTTAGGTTTAGGATTTTAATAATTCGAATGCTAACCTAGGCGGCTGATTTTTTGTCAGCTTGAGATTTTTGTTTTTCGATATATTCATTAAGCATATTTGTCAGACGTTTTTTTTGTTCTGCGTTCACATTTAAAAATTGAATACGTGACGTCAGGCCATCGCCGATTGTCTGTGCTTTCATTTGCACACGTGAATTTACGGGTTGATCAGCGTGTCGGTTTACAACGACGACATCAAAGGGTGTACCATAATAATCGAAGGGCACGTTGTCTTCCAACATTGAACCTGACAATGAAATATTTTTTGAATGACTGCGAAAAGTTTTACCTTTTACCGAAATTAATAAAATTTCAATTTTTAATTCATGTCGAGCCGCGCGATTTGAATAATCTGTTGCTTTTGTTTTTGCGAAATTTAAATCTGTTGGCGGAGCCGAGCCCGACCACGTTAAATTTTCAGAATCAAATTTTTCTTCTTTATTTTTTACTTTAAAAGACGTTTTTGTTAATTCATCTGAAAATTTGATCGTTGTCATCGATTTGCTTTTTGTCTGAGTATTTGTAAGTTCTTTTTTTTGACGACGAACAGTTTTTTCTTCGGATAACTTTTTTGCGGCTTCGATATCTTTGGTAAAAAAATTTTGATCACTATCTAAAAATACATTTAGCGCTTGCCAATTTTGCCACCCAGTTGTCCAAACATGAAAGCGAACCAGATCACTTTTTTTCATTTTGAAAATAGCACTCTGCAATTGTTCTTGCGACAGTGATTTTGATTGAATTTGTGTGATCGAGTCGAACAGGACCCAAACATTATTCTCAGACATATTATTTCATCGGCAGAAAATTATTTGGTCTGTAGTTTTAAAATTTTTTTCAAGGCCTTGGTCTAGGGACTGCCGCCAGCGTTATCCTAAACCTTCAAACAGCTGGCAAAATGATTCACACCCACCGATTTTAATTCAGGCTTGTTCGATTTACATTCGTCCGTCGCTGACGGACAACGTGGATGAAAATAACAACCTGATGGTGGATTGATCGGCGAAGGAACGTCTCCGGTTAAAATAATTCGCTGTTCACGGGGTTTTGGGTCAGGGACGGGAATCGCTGATAACAACGCCTTTGTGTAGGGGTGTTTCGGGTTTTTATACAGTTCTTCGGCGTCCGCGTATTCAACGATTTCACCTAAGTACATCACGGCCACTTTTGTCGAAACGTGTTCGACGACTTTTAAATCGTGCGCAATAAAAACATACGTTAAACCTAATTTTTTTTGCAGCTCCATCAATAAATTAATCACTTGGGCTTGAATCGAAACATCCAATGCAGATACGGGTTCGTCACAAATAATTAATTCTGGATTCACAGCCAAGGCTCTAGCAATACCGACACGTTGACGTTGGCCACCCGAAAATTCATGAGGGTAACGTGATAAATGTTCAGGGCGCAATCCCACCAAATCAATCAATTCACGAACGCGAACTAATCTTTCAGCTTCGGTTTTATAAAGGTTATGAATAATTAAAGGTTCTTCTAATATTGAACCGATCGTCATTCGCGGATTCAATGAAGCATAGGGATCTTGAAAAATAATTTGCATGTGTTTTCGAAGATCCCGCAATTTTTCGCCGGTGGCATTCGTGATGTCTTGGCCTTTGAAAAATATTTTGCCTGACGAGGGTTCAATTAATTTAATCAGACAACGACCCAGTGTTGATTTTCCGCAACCGGATTCACCAACAAGACCTAAGGTTTCACCTTTTTTTAATTCAAATGAAATGTTTTGTACGGCTTTCACGGCCGCAACTTGACGTGACAATAATCCGCCGTGAATCGGGAAGTGCTTAATAATATTTTCGGCTTTTAATAAAACTTCAGACATACTTATTCTTTCTTTCTACGATTTTACAGCCACAGGATTGAAGCACGCAACGCGATGAGTGCCGCGCAAATTTTCAAGGTTTGGTTCTTGTGCGCGGCAGATGTCAGTTGCGAATGTACAGCGATCTAAAAATCGGCAACCTGTCGGTAATTTATAAAGATTCGGAACCAATCCTGGAATTGTATTTAATTGTTCCAATCTGTGACCTGTTTCAAAATGTGGAATCGAATCCAATAATCCGCGAGTGTACGGATGGCGAGGGCGATAAAAAATATCTTCGACAGTTCCGTATTCGACAACTTTACCCGCGTACATAACCAAAACGTCTTGGCACATTTCAGCGACAACACCCAAATCATGCGTGATTAAAATCATGCCGGCTTGAAATTCTTTTTGTACTTTGCGCATCAGATCTAAAATTTGCGCCTGTATTGTAACGTCCAACGCCGTTGTTGGTTCATCGGCAATTAATAATTGGGGGTTGCAGCTCATGGCCATAGCGATCATCACACGTTGTCGCATACCGCCCGATAATTGGTGCGGATATTCGTCGTATCTTTTTTCAGGTGCGGGAATGCCGACAAGTTTTAACATGTCGATTGTTTTTTCTTTCATCTGTTGTTTTGTTAAATTTTTCTGATGAAGTTGAATACTTTCTTCGACTTGATTTCCGATCGTGTAAACTGGATTTAGCGATGTCATGGGTTCTTGAAAAATCATGGCCATTTGGTTACCCAAAATTTCACGCATTTGGGATTCGGTTTTTTTCAAAAGACTTTCGCCTTTAAACAAAACATCACCTGAAACAATTTTACCCGGTGATTGAATCAAGCCCATGATTGACAGCGCTGTTTGCGATTTTCCGCAACCTGATTCACCGACGATACCTAATGTTTGGCCTTTTTTGACTCGAAAGGAAATATCATCGACTGGAAATATTGTTCCGTCATCAGTGATATAGCGTGTACGTAAATTTTGAACTTCAAGTAATGTTTCAGACATAATGGAAATTCTAGTCATAAAATTTGAATTCAGCAATTGGAAACACCTAAAATTTCGTATAGATTAAGCGCATGCGTAAAGAAATCAGCTCCAGCTATTCCTACATCGAATCTGTATTGCCTGCAGAATCAGATTTAAAAAAACAGGCAAGGATTTTATCGACTGAATTGGGTTTGTCGGCCATTTCAGTATCACAGACCGAAGCTCATTTGATTCAATTTTTAGCGGCTACTGTAAAGCCTAAAAAAATAGTCGAGATCGGCACATTGACAGGTTTGTCGGCGTTATATTTCTTAGAACTGTTACCAGCTGGCGGAAAACTGTGGACGTTTGAAAAATCACCACTGCATGTTGAAAAATCAAAACAGACGTTGAAAAAATATATCGAATTAAATCAGTGTGAAATCGTCGAAGGCGATGCAATTTTGAATTTGCCGAAAATCACAAATCAAGGCCCGTTTGATTTTATTTTTATCGATGGCAATAAAGCTGCGTATTATGATTATTATAAATGGGCCGAAAAAAATGTGAGTATCTGCGGTATGATTATTATCGATAATGTTTTTTTAGCGGGAGCTATTTGGGGTGATCAAACACTGCAAAAATTTAATGACAAACAAATTTCCGGAATGAGAAAAATGACTTCTGAAATATTGTCATCACCTAATTTCAAGTCAACATTTTTACCTACGACTGAAGGTTTATTAGTCTTGCGCAAAATATGAAATTAAAATTGCGAACATTATTTATTTTTGCAGGATGTTTATTAGGGCACTTTGCATTTGCGAATGTTGATTTACATATGCACTTAACAATAGAAGTTCCGCTAAGCCCTTTTTTTCAAGGTCATTTGAATCAAACAGCTGTTGCCACTGATGCGACATCCAGATTGAAATCGCGAATTGATGCGCAGACTTTAAAAAACTCAGGTCTGGATTTGATCGTTGCGGTTATTTATATTAATCCTGTTTGGGGTGATCCTCAGAAGCAAGTGACAGAACAAATTCAATTACTGAATATTTTTTGCCAAAATAATCCAATATGGAAAATCGCAACAGAGCCTGATCAAGCCCGTGATTTTTTAAAGTCAGGACACCACGTTTTTATATTATCGCTGGAAGGCGGATGGATTTTTCAAGATCAAAAAATATTTGAAGACCTTATTTTTAAACACGGCATACGCATCGTAACGCCACTGCATTTTAGTGATCTGTATAATGTCATCGGTCAACCGGCTCAGCAAAAAGGTTTGTTCGGGCCCATTCAAAAAATAATAAATTTTTTTCAACGCAAATCAGAAAATTCATTAACGCCTCTAGGTCAGCAGTTGATTTCTTTTTTATTTAAAAATAAAATTTGGATCGATTTAAGCCACGCTTCAGATCGAGTTCAAGCGGATGTGATTGCGCAAATGCCTGCAGGGTATCCAATTTTATTTACACACACAGTTTTACAAAAATACTACGGTTCTGATCGGGGCCTAGATCAAAATATGCTGATTAAAATTAAACAAAGTGCCGGCGCGATCGGGCTTTTGCCATCTGATGAAATGTTGTTGAATACGCCTGTCGATTTAAACGATTGTCAGAAATCAAATCCGTTTTTAACTCAGTGGAATGAAATTAAAAATTTGATTGGTGATGAAAATTTATTTCTTGGTTCAGATCTGAATTCGCCGATCCCCATGTTGTCGGCAAAAACCACCGATAAAAAGTGTAAACCATTTATGATAAATGGTTTAGTTACTGCGGCAGATTTATTTGAAGTCTCTGAACTGAAGACATCGAAAACTGGATCTGATTCAAAAGCGATTCTAAATTTATGGAGCCGCGTACGAAAATAAAATTTGTACTAAATAATCTGGTATTGCTTTGAATTTTCTTTTTGTGGGTCTTCAGCATCCGCTTCGCCAATCATGTATGCGGCTACTCGTTCAGAAAAGGCTGAAATTGTTAACAAAGGATTAGCTCCAACGGATGTTGGTAAAGCGGCACCACAAGTCACATACAAACCTTTGTAAACTTCGCCGGTTGAATTATTTTCAGCGTTGAAAATTTGACCAGCCGAATTAATCGTACCATTTGTGCGATTTAATCCCATCGGGCACCCACCTAAGGCGTGCACTGTCGTAGGTACACCATCACCATTATTAATTAATAGCATTTTAAATTTTGTGCGAGGGCTTTCGATGAATTTTCCGCCAATTTTCTGTGCTAATCCTGAAACGATAGATTTTGATTTTGCGTGACCAGCTTCTTGATTTAAATTTGGGAAATCAATTTTGATTTCATCAGAATTTGTTAAACGCAAATTTCCTGACGAAGAATCGTAACCCATCGTTAAAAAAATTAATAATTTATTTAATGCAGTTTTGATTGGTATTGATTCATTATGTTCAGACTGTTTTAAACCAGATGGTGCAGCAGCGTCTTGAAACATAATTCCATGATCTTTTCTGAGGTCAACTTTGGTTGTAATGCACGGCCCGACTAGATCCGATTTTGACACGTTTAAATTATTTTCTATAAACGGCGGCAGTGAACTGCCAAAACCAATATTATCCATATCTAGGCCATCTTTTTTGATGGCGCTGATTTCATCACCGTTACCGGAAATATGCGTACCTAAAGTTTCGCTGAATTTAAAATTTCCGTATTTTTGTGATTTCAATAACAAGGCCGTGCTGCCGACAGCACCGGCTGCAAAGACGACAATATCGGTATCGATGTAGCTTGTGATTCTCCATGGAAATATTTTTGCGCGATAAGTTAACGATTCATAATGTATGCGGTATTTGGCACCTGAATTTAGTTTTTCAACATATTTAACTTCAACTTGTGAATATAATTCGGCTCCATTTTTTTTAGCGGTGGGTAGGTAATTCATGATTAAAGTATTTTTTGCTCCGGTATTACAGCCCGTGACGCAATCTCCGCATTGGTTACAAAGTCGTTGTGGTACACCCGCATGATTATTTTTTTGAGTAATTCCTGTATCAACAGTTGTTAAATTCACAGCTAATGGCGGAAATTTAAGTTCATAATCAAGCTGACTGTTGATGTCGGTGCTTTCGCTGCGTAAGCTTGTTTTATATTCGGCAGCGAATTCACTCATTTTTTTTGCTCGTAAATATTCAGGATACAGACGGTCAATGTGATCAGCTTGAAAGCCTAAATTTAATAAATTTTTGCGCCATGCTGAATCTGCAGAATTTTTTGAATCCACTGCCCAAGCTCCGGCTGAATTTTTAGTATTATTCACCCAAACACCTGTGCGATAACGTTCAGCCTTTAACATTGTGCGAACTTTTTTGAAATAGGGTCTGAAATCTTCGATCTGCAAAGGCCACGCTTTTGATTCTGTGGCATCACTATTTATATTTTTTGCGGTGCCCTTGAAAACTTCTTCGATTGGTTCTAAAATAACATTCGCATTAATATTTGAACCACCGCCTAAAGCATTACCTGATAAAATATCCAGTCCGCCTGCTGTTGTGATGTTGAATAATCCCAGCGGGTTACTTACGTGAGGTAAGTTTAAACCTTCGAAACGCAACTGCGATAAAATTTTTGATGTCACGCTGGGGTAATCACCGGGCTGAAATTCCTTGCCGCGCTCAAGAACACATAAATCTGAACCTAATTTTTTTGAAAGTCGGGCTGCTGCGACCGAAGCCCCATAGCCCGAACCGATAATCACAGCTTTTTTATATTTAGGAATTAAATCAGGCGCTGATGTTGATAATTTATTCCAAATCAATGGTTCTGATTTTCGCACAATGATTGCATTGGCGGGTAAGCGTTGTAGTAATACGGGCGCATCATCATTTTCAGATTCTGAATTGTTTTTTAAAAAATATGCAACGACAGCAGTTGCAGAAAGTGCAGTCGTCATTTTCAAAAAATTTCGACGTAAAATATTCATAGTCAGACTCCATTCAAAGTAGCTTACAAAGATATGTGAATAGCATTAGTTTAAACCGACAGTTTCTAAACATAAATATCAAATCAAAAAACTTGGGCCTTCGTCAGGTCGAGAACCCTTCAGATGAGTCAGCTGGACCGAACTTTGCTTTATCTATTCTTTATGAATTATAGAGCTCACAACCTAGAAGGAAGTTTTATTATGAGACGCCTGTTTGCCATTTTTTGTTTAGTGTCTGTTTTTTTGACAGGAGCCTCGACGGCTGTGGCGAACGAAGCCGATGTGCATTTGCGAGTTTCGTATCATCTGTACCGCGCGGCTGGTTATAATGACGAAGTCAGCAAATATCTTTCGATCACAAATCAATATATTGATATGTCTGCAGCAAGTTCTCCGATGTTGTTTTCAGCTCAGCGTCAGTTGTTTCACTTTCCTGGTGATTTAGAAAAAATTAATGTCGATGGCCACGGAAGTTTTGGTTTAATGTCACGTATTTTTGAAAGCAAATTAGCATTGGCAGAACGCAATCATCCATTGGCAAATTATTTAATTTACAAAGGAATGAAAAACGGCGATTTACAAACTTTTGGTTTCGGTTTTCACACAAAAATTGATGGTACAGGCGCACACGTCGGATATTCGAATATGTTGGGTCATTTAACTGATGGTCACAACCCCGATCGCGTTTTTTTAGAGCCGGCCAAATTTGAAAATATGGTTAGATCGTTATTGCAGTCACTGATTCAGGCTCGTCAATTGTTACCTGCAGAAATGCTTGATATCGAAGGTTCGTTAAAATATTTAAATACCTTGGCACCAGACACTTATTTAAAGCGCCAACTGACAGCAGCTGACATGAACGATGCAACTTTGATTTCAACAGTTGTCTTATCTGATTCGAAATTACAAAATATTGTGCGCGAAGATATGTTTAAAAAGTTTGAATATAAATGGATTGCGTTGAATCGCATTTTCGACAGTTTTAAAGCCCAAAAAATTATTCATAGGGATTTGAAATTTTCACAATTATTTTTAAACGAATGGGTTAAAGATACATCTTTGGATGTGAACGATGTGATTCGGCTATGTATTATTAAAACTTTTCATTCAGGTTTCTTGGCGGATGTTAACCAAATAAGTGTTTTTGATTTAAAACGATTTTTAGGCGTCACAAATCTAGATAATTTTTTATTAAAAATTGCCACAGAAAAAAAGCGATACGAAGATCGCCTTAGACAACACTTAGATATTTTAGAAAAAATCACACAGGGTTTGGTCTTGGATGTAGCGATGCAGGCTCGCTTAAACCAAGAAGCTGAAGTGCTTTTGACGGGAGTCATTCCAGATTCAGAAGATCGAATTTTATCAGAAGAAATGCTTCAACAAAGGGCTCAGCAGTTAGCTGAAGAGCGCATCGCTGAAGATTTCGTTTTAAAATTAACAAAAGATTTTATTCCGATGGATCCACGCAAGTATTCTGAATATGTTAAGCAAAATTTCGAAGGAGAAACGATCAATCGTAAATTCGAAGTCAAATACAAAGACGAAGCTTTCCGCAGATTTTTTTCAGTAGCGTGGGGTACAAATTGGGTTCTTGCCGATGTGAAATTCACAGAACAAGTTAAAATTTCAATTAAAAAATTTAAAAATTTTATTTTGGGTTTGCCAAATGTCGAAGCTAGAAAAGAAGTTTGGGAAAAATTAGCAGATCAAGCGGCTGAAAATTTATTTACAGGACTTGTGACGCCATCGTCAGAATTTGCACAAAAAATTACTTATAATTTCAAGAATAAATTGAATGCATTTATTAAACTAGCATCATACACGGCTCCGGCGATACCCTTGTTCATAGGTTACAGATATGTTAAAAAATTACTGAAAGAAGCAAAAGCCCATGCACGCGATCACGAAGTCGAAAACATCAGCCGCGCGCTTGAAGAAAAAAAATATAAAAAATTTCAAGACGGTAAATCATCAGCTGCCTTTAAAAACGTAGCCGAAATTAAACAGCAAACCAAACTTCAGTGCAGTTATTTATTTTGAAAATCTGAATAAGGCATTTATTTGCTAAATATTTAAGGTATTAGCAAAAGCTCAAAATTTAAAGACGACCACTTAAATTAATTTTGTTAAAAATTTTTCAACAGCAGGTTTATATTCGCTCGGAAAATCACGCAGGCCATTCAAATGACCTGCTTGTGGCAAGCCACATTTTTGCCATTTTAAATTTGTAGCCACATCGAAAATTTCATCGATGTGTTTGGGCGAAATCATCGGGTCTTTCCAGCCACGAATACTTAATAATGGAAAATCTTTCGGAAATTTTTCAAGATCTGTTTTAATGTCTTTGTGTAAAGACGGAGTCCATCCAAGGGCTACGAACGGTGTGCCTAAAATTTTAAGCGGCAATGATTTCACATTTAGTTGGTGTTCTAATAATTTAAACGAAGAATACACAAAATTTTTACCTGGTCCGCTATCACAAATCATAGCACTGATTTCATTGCGGCCATTTAAAAAATGTCTGGCCATAAATTCCATACAACATCCGGTCACATTGGAAAAAGCAAAAATAATTTTCGATTTGTATTCTGTCTGTAAATTAAAATGTTCTTCGATTTGATCCGCCAGCGCATGTTTCATGCCGAATTTTTTTGAAATAGGGCTATAGGGGATAAAATAATGGTCCTTGGGTGAATCTTTTAAATTAAATGCGTAGGCGTCAAAACCTAATTCGTTCACAAATTCAATATGTCTACGCAAAGCTTTTTTATGACCCTGAAAAAAATGAGCAAAGAAAATCAGAGTGTCTGATTTTCTTTGGGCGGATTTAAATAACTCACCTTCATCGGGAAACATATTAATTAATGCTTATGGCTTTGATTTTTGGTCGGCCACAATTCAGTCCAGTGCGGGCGATCTTGGTGATTCGTGTGCGCACTGTCTGCGGTTTGCTGAAATGTTTCTTTTGATACGATCACTTTTTCAAGTGCTGTTTCTGATAAAACTTTTCCGCACGCGTCCATAACGGCAGCATCATCAATACTGTGGTAATGGTAAATTTCAACCGGACGGCCGCATTTTGAATGTTTACGAACGGCACATGATTCTTGTCTGACGCCAACGATAGAACCGATATTATCTAATAAACCAGCTTCACCGTCATGTACGCTGACCACCGGAATACGGCGACCAGATGCCATAATCAGATCTGCAGATTCGACATGACCTTGGCGATTTAAATACAGATCAGAATTAATTTTTAAACCGTTTCGTAAATAATCGTAATCATTTTCATGACCTTGAATTCCGCATAATAAATCCGGTGATGTTACGACAATCACATTTGCATAAATTCCACGAGACAATAAATTTTCTGAGGCCTTGATGGCTTCAGTGCACATCGAACCCATCGCAAAAATATTGAC
>JAYTMM010000027.1:0-22734 GCA_043728555.1 Pseudobdellovibrionaceae bacterium | reverse complement strand
TTGTTTGTTAAAACTTTTTTATTTACTCTCAGTTTTTTTATTCACGTCAAAGTGCGCGCCGAAGATTGGTCGATTGACTTGACTCGACGACAAGTTGATTTTAATCGCATTCAAAACACGCGAATGCCAGCCACGAACGCACAATCTTTCTCTGAAGGAACATCAACGAAAAAAAATGATTCTGAAATTGTACAGGCCATTAAATCGGCGATTAATCCTGTGACGCCGTCACAAGACATTGTAATTATTCAAAATGAATCTGGTTTTGTGCCGGATCAATTAAATTTAAAAAAAGGTGAAGTGTATCAAATTCATATCGTGAATTTAAATTCAAAAGAAAAAAACGTCAGCTTTTTGATGGATTCATTTTCACAAAGCCATAATACAGTTTTTGGTGTTGAAAAAGTTTTTAAAATTCAACCACAAGTCGAAGGCGTATTTTCATATCAAAGCCCTGAAACAGGCGTCAGTGGTAAAGTTGTCGTTGTTCCTGACAGTCGTAAACCAGCCAGCAAAGAATAGAGATATATGTCATCGGATAGCAGCAGTAATTTCAAAGAAGTCATCGAGCGGGCCTTGGGGCCTGTTCAAGAATTTTTGAATGATCCTGGCGTATCCGAAGTTCTCATCAACGGCCATGATCAAATTTTTGTCGAGCGTCGCGGTAAATTAGAATTAACAAACGCAAAGTTCCCCGACGAAGATAATTTACAAGCTGCCATAAATACGATCGCACAATCAGTGGGTCGAAGAATTAACAAAGACGAACCCAGATTGGATGCGCGTTTGCCAATTATCGAAGGCAGCCCCGCCAGTGGTTCGCGGATCGCGGCCGTTTTGCCGCCGATTTCCAGACAAGGGACCGTCATTAGTATTCGTAAATTTACAGCCAGTAAAATTTCACCAGCAGATTATATTAAATATGGTACGATCACGCCTGATGCGTGGATGTTTATTGATCTGTGTATGTTTCTGGGAAAAAATCTCATCGTCAGCGGTGGTACAGGTTCAGGTAAAACAACATTATTATCATTAATGTGTTCGCGCATTCCGAAAGGTCAGCGCGTTTTAGTCATCGAAGATTCTTCTGAATTACAAATTGATTACGAACACGTCGTCCGATTTGAAACTCGTCAAGCTGATCTGATGGGTAAAGGCGAAGTGACTATAAAGGATTTATTAAAAAGTGCATTACGACTTCGTCCCGACAGAATTATCGTTGGAGAAGTCAGATCCAGCGAAGCTTTGGAATTAATTAGTGCTATGAACACAGGTCACAAGGGCAGTATGGGCACGGTGCATGCGAATACTCCAGAAGATGCGATCATCAGGCTAGAAGCGCTTGCAGCTGGCGGTGACGCGAAAATTTCTGAAAAAGCGTTAACATCACAAGTCGCTTCTGCGATTGAAATCATCGTGCAAATTTCACGTTACGGTGATGGCTCTAGAAAAATCGGAGCCATATCCGAAGTTCGCGGCATCGACGAAAAAGGCAAATACATTGTCGTTCCCATTTTCGAAATCAAAGCTTTAAAGCGTTTGCCTAATGGAATGCTCGAAGGCGGTATCGAGCCGACTGGAAACATCCCTTCATTTTATCAAGAGATCGTTGATAACAAAATTAATTTTCCACTGACGAAATTTCAAAAACCGTTGAAGGTGGCTGGGTAATTTTACTGTTTTTAATTAAAAATAGCTTAACCTTATTGTCGCGCTAAATAAAAAAGTGCTGGCCGCAAATTCACATCCATGACGTCATTTCCCCCCGCATCATACAGGCCAAACTACCAGTCATTAGTCCATGGTCTGCTTGTACATGCTGGGAGCCAAAAGAATCAAACCGTTACAATGCTTTTAATTTTGAACAAATAACGATAATAAGAATAATAATCCTTAAAACCATTATAGTGATCGTTAAAACTTGTCGAATAGATACATACGAGGTATTCATTCCGGATTTCGTCCTTCCTCGGAGGCGAAATTCATCTTTAGCGAATATTGCGGTCAGCAGCATTCGCTAAAGCTTTTTTCGTGCCATGTATTTTTCTTGTTGGTGACGTCATAGGCAAAATATAAAAATCTGCATAATTTCAGTCATTTTTAAATATTTATCTAGTTGCTCCTAAAACCCCGATCCCTTAGTCTTATGACGTGCATTTTAGCTGTAAAATTACCAATGCGATTTTGAATTATATTGAATCAGAAAAAATTGATTTATCGGGAATCTTTTCTGAAATCGAATCTGAAATTGATATTCCGTGGGAACATGTGCGCGATTCATCAAATTGGATGCGCGCTCCGGATATGGAAGCGCTGCTTGAGCGTGTTCTGCCTGACCATCAAATGTTGATTGCGGCTGGTCACGCCACGCCCAAGAAAAAAGTTTGGGGAGTTTTGGACAGCGTTCTGCGCATGATGCCGCGGCCACAAGAAATTTTTCAACAGCCCGAAAAATTTTTGGGATATTTTATTTCGCCAGAACCACCGGTCGAAAATATTGTGCGCACTGAAACAGGAATTTCTTTTGATATTCCCTTACCCGCTGAACAGTATCCGCTGGTCACAACATATTTAAAATCTGCGTTCGAAGCACTGCCAAAATATGTCGGGCTTGAGGCGGGCAACAGTCGTTGGCAGATGATGCATTTTGAACTGGATTGGCCTGCCACACAGCAAAGTATTTTGAACGATGAGCCTCATCAAGTTTCTCCGCAACTGATGCAAGATGTGATCACGCAATTACAAAACAGCAGCCGTGAACTGGAAGAAAAAAATCGCGAACTGCAACGCCGTAATGAAGAGCTGCAAAGGTTTCCGCTGAATGATTCGGTAAAATCTGAAATTCAAATCACGTCTGGAAATTTTTCTGATTTTGAATTTATGAAACAACCCGTACATCAGGTCGCGCAAAATTTATCTCGGTTGCATGATTACATGGTTCGTGCTCACCAATTGGTGACATTGTTAACTGCAGGTCAAAAACAAACTCCGGGAATCAAAGAAGCTTTCCGTCGAGTCGATTGGGAAATCGTCAAAAATCAGTATCCACAAATTATTTTAGAAAGTTTAGCGACACTTAAAACCTTGAATCGAAAGGAATAAATTTTATGTCAGAAATTATCAGTGTTATATCCCGTGAAATATTAGACAGCCGTGGAAACCCCACCGTTGAAGTTGAAGTTAAAACTGCCGATGGCAATATGGGTCGCGCAGCCGTTCCATCGGGAGCCAGTACTGGCGCACATGAAGCCTGTGAATTGCGTGACGGTGATGCGAAAAGATTTTTAGGCAAAGGCGTGTACAAAGCTGTTGATAATGTTCGTGAAAAAATCGCTCCTGAAATTGTGGGTCTGAATGTTTTCGAACAAGTTTATATCGACAAAGTTTTACGTGATATCGACGGCACAGAAAATAAATCAAACTTAGGTGCGAACGCAATTTTGGGAGTATCATTGGCTTGTGCGCAAGCGGCCGCTAAAGACGCAAATCTACCGCTGTATCGTTACGTCGGCGGATCGCAAGCGTGCAGATTACCTGTGCCCTTGATGAATGTTTTGAACGGCGGAGCGCATGCAAATAACGGTCTTGATATTCAAGAATTTATGATCGTGCCAACGGTGAACAATTCATTTGCCGAAAGTCTTCGCGCGGGTTCAGAAATTTTTCACACATTGAAAAAAATATTAAATGAAAAAGGATTATCAACAGCGGTTGGTGACGAGGGCGGCTTTGCTCCGGTTTTAAAATCCAATGAAGAGGCACTTGAATTATTAATGATCGCTATTCACAAAGCCGGTTACGAAGCCGGACAAAATGTATTCTTAGCCTTGGACGTTGCAGCCACTGAATTATTCAAAGACGGTAAATACACTTGGGAAAAAAATAAAATCACGGGCCAAGAATTACAAAGTGTTTACAAAAAATGGTCTGAGAAATTTCCGATGGTCAGTATCGAAGACGGTTTTTCAGAAGACGATTGGGAATCATGGGTTTCAGCCACAGCCAACATGGGTCATACTATGCAATTGGTAGGTGATGATTTATTTGTGACGAATCCAAAAAGATTAAAAATGGGTTTAGAAAAAAAAGCAGCCAATGCGTTGCTTGTGAAGGTAAATCAAATCGGTACGTTGACTGAAACATTTGATGCCGTAAATTTGGCTCAAAGAAATAAAATGAAAACAATCATGTCACATAGATCAGGCGAAACCGAAGACGTGATTATTGCAGATTTAGCCGTGGCATTGGGTTGTCATCAAATTAAAACGGGCAGTCTTTGTCGCGGTGAACGAACTGCGAAATACAATCAGTTGTTACGCATCGAAGAAGATCTTGGTGGCATGGGCATTTACTGGGATAAAGCGGGTTTTCGCTAAATTAGTTTTTGTTAATTTATTTATGTTTTTTACAGCTTTAGTCTAGTTGTCTGTAAGTCTTGGCTTTGTCCTGTGGTGTTTTTTATTCTATAGTTATTCTGTAGCGGTTCATTTGAACTGCTATTTATCACCACGAGGAATACACTGTGAAAAAAAACACCACACTAATTTTTATGACGTTTGTCTTTTTATTTTCAACACAAACAAATGCGAATGTTATCGGAACAGAATATCAAAATTTTAATCCGACCTATTCAGGTTTGGATTTTACGACCGTTCAATCGTCAGAAACGTTAAAACCGTGTTTATGTAATATTGGTTTGTTTTTCAATTATGCGAAAAATACGCTAACGTATTCAGATACATATTATCAAACGAACACGGATTTAAAAGGTCAGCGTGCCAAAGATTATTTGATCGGTGCAGATTTAAATGCAGGATTTGGTTTAACAAAAAATTGGGATATCGGTTTGTCATTGCCATTTGTTGTTTCGGCAAAAAATGATGATCCGTATGGTGTCAGTTATTTTGATCAATTTGGTTTAACCGAAGTTCGCCCAGCGACAAAATATCGTTTTTACGGTGATACTGATGATGGCGGTTTGGCTGTTATTATCTCTGCAAATTTTAATACGATTGAAAAAAATCCATTCGCAGGAAAAAATCCAGGGCCAACAATTAATTTAGAACTTGTAGGCGACACAACAACCGATGGCGGAACAAAACTAGCTTGGAACTTAGGTTATCGTTTTCGTAATTCTGGTGCGCAAATCACAAGTGCCGATTTATCATCGGGCATTCAGCCTCCGTTTGTGCCGTTCAAAAGCAGTTGGGTGGCGTCGTTGGCGATGGCAACAGGTGTTGATGCTTTAAGTTCAGATTTCGTTGCAGAATTAATTGGAAGCCATTCGGGTAAATTAAATGAAAGCGATACAGCACGAACTGCGCAACAAGCTTTAGAAATTAATTTAGGCCTTCGTCATGATGCGACTAAAAAATTAAATATTCACGGTGGTCTTGGTACAAAATTAGCGAATGCGCAAGCCAGTCCAGATGTTCGCGCGTATGTTGGTTTGAATATGAATTTTGGTCCGGTGTGTACATCGAAACCATCGCGCGCCACTGAATACCCAACGGCAATTGTTGATAACACGCCGATCGGCACGAACACAGCGACATCATTATCAATGCCAGTCTCTGCGAAAAATATCGAAGCTTACAGATATAAAATTGGATCTACTCCGGTCATGAACTGTTCTGATGAATCAGGTTACTCAGATGAAATTCCAGGTTCGATGTCCGTCGATACGGATATCACAGAAATTCCTGATGGTGGAATCACATTGTGCGCGTTAGCAAAAAACACAAGTGGTGTTTGGCAGCCGTTATCAAAGCCAACAATTTACAACTGGATCAAAGCACACGGTAAACCTGCGACTGTAAAATCTGTCGCGACACCAATTGCGATTGTTTCAAATCATCCGGTGGGTGATTCAGAACAAACTGAATTGGATATGCCAGTGACGGCCGTAAATCCGATGGATTACCAAGCGTATCGCTGGAAGATTGGACCGACGCCGCAAATGGATTGCACGGACCCATCAGGTTATTCAGATGAAATTTTTGGGACGCAAACTGTGATTACATCGGTGAAAGATATTCCAGATGGTGGAATTACAATGTGTTCGGTCGCAAAAAATAATGGCGGCATATGGCAGTCATTCGGAACGCCGACAATTGTTCGTTGGAATAAAGTTTCTGCAAAACCAAATCCAAATGTGATTCAAAAAAATGGATACGAAGTTTTTAAATTAAGTGCCGAAGTGTTGTTTGATTTTGATAAAGACAATATCAGATCGGGCGCACAACCAGAGCTGGATAAAATTGATCGTTATTTAAAAATTAAACCGTACCGAAAAGTCATCATCGAAGGTCACACGGACAGTAAAGGCGCTGACGCATACAACATGAATTTATCGCAACGTCGAGCTGTACAAGTTAAAAAATGGTTGATTGAAAAATACGGCGTCGACGGTTCAAAATTTACTCCCAAAGGAATGGGCGAAACGGTTCCTGTGGACACAAATGAAACCGATGAAGGTCGTCAGAATAACCGTCGTGTCGAGTTTAAGATTTATAGATAGACTAAAAATCGAATTACTTTCCGTAAGTCGACTCAAACTGTGACTTACTTTCCGTCAGTCGATTCAAACGGTGACTTACTTTCCGTAAGTCACTTCGATGACATCACCTTGTTGTAAAATAAAATTTGTTAATGTGACTGTTGTGCCGACAGCTTCGAATTGATTTGCAGATAAGGCCGTTGAAACGTTGTTTCGGCGAATGCTGACTGAAAAAATACTTTCATCATCGGCCATATTTGTTACGACGTAACTGCGGTTTGCTACGTTTTTGATGAACGTTGAAACATTTGATAAAATATTTGAAAAACTGGCTGCACACATTGATTCAGCCACAGCGTTCGAACCTAAATTTGTTGTCAATTGTTCATATTTTGCGCCGTAACTTTGTCCGGATTGCAAAGCGCATGATTCGCTATTTCGGCGAAAAATACTGGCGAAAATAAAGCCCGTACCAAAAAGCTCATTTGATTTATTGATTAAAGCAGCTCGTAAATCTTGAGTTTGATTTGCAACAACATCTGATTCAATCACCGATGTTTGTTGACTGGCGGCACTGACTGAATTTGCTGCCACAGTTTGTTTTGTACATGTTGTTGATACGGCTGAAAATCCCGCAGCTGAAACAAAACTATAAAGATTTGAATATGTTTGATTATTGTATGTCACGGACGTTGTACATAAATTTTTCGTAGGCACTGATCCGTTATCGCCCAAATCTGCACCGTAATAATTAGCCTGTGCTGTTTCATAAACACATGTTGAGACATGTTGTACAGTGTAACCTAATGTTGAAATTTGATTTAATGTCGCATTCAAGTCAGCCGACGAACAATTGCCAGAGCTTGCAAAGTTATTCACAGCAGGTAATGGAATTCCCCATGTGACTGGGTACCAAGAAACAATTCCATCGCGATCGACTTTATATTCCAAAGTAATACGCGCCCGTTTTTGCAAATAATTGTAATAGACGACTTGCGCCGAATTCGTTGTTTGTTGATATGATGATAAACATGTCGAATATGAACTGGCATCATTTTCATCTGTTAAAAATATTACAGCAGCTTTGTCACCAGCATTAAAAAAACTATGTGCTGAATTATCAAAAAGCTGTCTTGCAGCAGCGCAAAAACCTTCTTCTGAATTCGTGCCATTTGTTCCGACTGACAAAATTGAAGCTTTGACTTGATTTTTTAATGTTTGAAACTGTGTCGAATTATAATTTTGTAACGAGCGTAATGTTGCATGTCGGTTGTTTAAACTGTTCGTTACAGTGTTTTGAATAACTGAAGGTGAAATATTTGTTGTTGCGATATCGTAATCGATTTGGTTATCAGGAATACCTGAAGTGGAAACAATTTTGAATTCAACATTTCGGCCTTGCAGAGGGTTTAACAATGAATCCATAGCATTCGCTAATTGAGTTTGTGATTGGCTCATAGTGTATGAATCGTCCACAACAATTAAAATTTTCATATCAGCGCTTTGCGGATTAAAAGCGGGGTTGATCACAATGCTTTTTGTGACGACGTTTCCTATATTTGCAATGGGTGCGGCTTGTTTGGCTTGATAATTCACCTTGGCGCAGTTTTGAAATACTGAAGTAATAAAAATTGCAGCTAAGAAAAACAATCCAACGAGGCTTAATTTTTTTTGACGATTCATGGAGTACCCTTTTTCATTAATTAAATTTTAACAATCTCTAATTGATATATGACAATCTTAAATCGGGATTTTCGGATAGATTCTGAAGTCATTTATCGTTTTTTTAATGATAAACGCTAATTTCGGGTATAATTGAATACAGCGTATGAATATGAGACACAACGAGCTATTTTTAGATAACAATAACGATTTTACAGTCAGATCCAAAGATTGCATCGGGCGCTATTCGATGTGGTTCGATCATAGCGATGTGAAATTTAGTGATGTTTACGGTAAGCAAAATTTTGAATTCAAACCACACCGAATTTTATTTTTAGTCCCACTTTTAAAAACAGATTTATTTTTTATGCGCACTGAAAATTCAAACGGAATAATCAGCGAACAATTTATGTACTGTTCCGTGTCTGAAAAAATACAAAAGAAAAACTTTTGGAGATGGCTTGCTGAATTAGCAATAAGTAGTGTCATTCGTTCATTTTCAAGTTGGATTTTTATTTGTAGTTTAGTTTTTGGCAACTATTTGCTTTTCCCATTACTAGGAACATTCGCCATACCGTTTTATTTTATAAACAGAAAGTATGTAAAACGCTACGTCACCTTGCGAATGATGTATTTTGAAATGATTTTTTGGACTCTTTTGAGCTTTTGCAGTTTATTCGTTGCTGTTTAGTTTAAAAATAGATCGCTCACAGCAGTTTTGATTCTTAGATTCATGTCATTTTCGTCCATTGAGTTATATATATAAATTTGAAAATAACTAATTAAATCCTGAAATTCAAGTTCTGGGTCTATATAAACTTTGAAATTTGTGTTGATAAAGCCGATAAATAAAAATTTTTCTGCGTTGGAACTTGCGAAAAGTTTATCGCGTTGACCAGCATGCGATTTTACTGAGTATTTGATCTCGGTTTTTTGATTTCTGGTTCGATTCGTTGAGTTGAGTACTTGAATTAATTTCAGATATTCTTTCTTAAGTTCAAAATTTTTCATAATACGACTAAATTCAAGAATGAAGCCGGGTTTGAATCGAATAGGGTGCTCGTTTTGAAGTTTGTGATTCGAAATCCGGAGCAAGGTCTAGCTATTTTTTAGCAAACAGTCATTGTCCGATAATAATTCATGGATTATCAAATACGTCTGAAATTTATTTTTCACATTTTAAAAAATTTACTTGATCTGAATATTAAAAAAAATGAAATCTTAATTTTTCAATTTGTAGATTATGAAAATTTAGATGCTATCTATATACGAAAGACCAATATTTTCGACGACACGTTCGCATTTTTCGAATTTGCAGTTAATGAGGAAATAGGTGTAGCAATTTTTTTCTGGGGCAAGGATGGGGTGCCGATTTTTAGATTCTGTGATGAAAAATTATATTATGAATATGATTTGGCTACGAATGAGTGCTATAATATTGAATGGTCTGTATTTGACCGCGAAGAATTAACCTGGGATTTGCAGGTGATGAAAGAAATGAAGGAATCTTTCGCGACTCTGTTTGTTAAAAACTAGACCGTGTAAATCAACTATTTCAGCTTGTGAGGCATTAGCAAAAATGCTCAAATAGATCATGATCCAAATTCAGCGATACGCTCTGACATTTAAAAACTGGTTGAACCAACCACAAAAAGTTTTTGTGACGTGCTTTTTCGTTTTAATTATTTCGTTATTTTTGAACGGCACAGTTTGGAAGGTTTGGGGTTTGTACCGCGATCAAACGGTGATCAAAGAACAAATTGCGACGTCGGATCAGGCCACAAAAAACTTTGAATTACAGATGTCGCGAGCTAAAGACGCCACGTTCATCGAGCACCAAGCGCGTGAAAAAATGGATCTGGTCAGCGAAAACGATCTGGTCTTTGTTTTTCCTGAATAACTTGCTGGATTTGGCTATAACGCGCTGTTTTTAAGCAAAATTATCTTGAAAAAACATAGAGTAATAGCTCTAATGACCCGATGAAGGCAGATGCAAATACAAATATTTTAAATTTTTCGACATTACATTTTCACTTGGGTCTGACTCGAAACGAGCTAAAAAAACGTTTATCTATGGGTCTGATCGATCCGCAAATTTTAAACAGTCAAATCAACGAATCTTCAAAAGAGCTGAAACTGAACGCACTCTGTGAATCATGGATCGAAGCAAATTCTATGGAGCAAGTCGATAAACACTCTGTGTTCGCTGACAATTAGATAATTACTGATTACATTCACCGGATGAAAAAAATTTATTTGGTTGATGTCAGTTCGATGTTCTTTCGCGCCTTTTATGCGATTCGTCCTTTAAGCTCGACAAAAGGTGTTCCAGTCAACGCGGTTTACGGTTTTATTTCGATGATCGCAAAATTATTAAAAGAAAAAAATCCAGAATATATTGTTTTTTGTTACGACCGCAAAGAGCCTTCATTTCGAAAAGATCTAGATATAAATTATAAAGCGAATCGCACAACGATGCCTGACGATATGCAAGTTCAAATGCCGTATTTAAAACAAGTCGCAGGTTTGTTCGGAATCGCCGATCTGGAAGTTCCCAGTTTTGAAGCCGATGATTTGATCGGAACAATCGCAACTGAAGCCTGCAAAGCGGGTTTTGAATCTTACATCGTCAGCGGAGACAAAGATTTTTGTCAGCTGATTAACGAGAAAACTTTTCTGTACGACACAATGAAAGAAGTCGTGTTTACACCAGCGCTGGTGAAAGAAAAACACGGCGTTACTCCGGAACAATTTATCGACTATCTTGCGATCACAGGTGATACGTCCGACAACATCCCCGGTGTCGCTGGCATAGGGCCAAAGGGCGCAATTAAACTGATCGAAGAATTCGGAACCTTAGAGCAAATTTATGAAAACATTGAACGCGTACAAAGCGCGGGGATCAAAGAAAAATTAATCAATTCCAAAGACAATGCGATTTTATCAAAAAAATTAGTCACCATCGTCCGCGATGTGAAAACAGATATGACATTAGAGGATTATAAACGAAAACCTTTGAATGTTGAACCGCTACGTGAGTTTCTGCAGGAATTAAATTTTAAAACATTCGAAAAAACTTTATTAGGCGATACAAAATTAACAGCTCCGACATATGCTGATGTCGCTATAACAGCCGAAACTGCGTCTGTGCAGACAACTCAGCCCTCCGATTTTAAAATCGGAATTAAGACGTGGGATACTGACGTTGTTCAGAAGAAAATAAATTCTGAAACATTTTTTATGTTTACACATAACGCAGACCTAGCCATCGGATTTGGAACGGATTTATTTCATTTGCCAATAGTTGATGTAAAGTTAAATTTTTCAAATTTAACGTGGTCAGGTTTTGATTTGAAAAATATTTGGACGCAATTGAAATTATCAAGTGATGATTTAAAATCTGCAAAAATTGATTGGGATTTAATGCTGGGGGCTTACACCATTCGCGCCGCTGATTGTTCAGATTTAGCAAAACTTGCAAAAGTTTTTTTACAGAAAGAATTATCTGAAGAAATTAATGCCTGCGAATTGTACGAAATTATTTTGCAGTTAAATCAGTATGTTAAAAGCGACATCGATCAAAAAAATCTGAAATCAATTTATGAAAAATTAGAACGTCCGATTATTTCAATTCTATACCAAATGGAACAAAACGGAATAAAAATTAATGTGCCCGAATTGAAAATATTTTCAGATGAATTGGGTGCTGATATTTCAAGGTTGGAATCTGAAATTCATGAACTGGCCGGTGAAAAATTCAATGTGGCTTCACCGAAACAATTGGGTGTCGTGCTGTTTGAAAAACTGGGCCTGGAAGTCATTAAAAAAACAAAAACAGGGTATTCAACAGATAATGATGTGCTTGAGCAATTAACACATCCCATCGGAAAAAAAATGATCGAGTTTCGCGAATATTCAAAATTAAAATCAACCTATGTTGACGCATTACCTGCGATCGCAGACGCAAATGGACGGGTGCACACGTGTTTTAATCAGGCATTAACGGCCACAGGCCGCTTTTCAAGTACGAATCCAAACATTCAAAATATTCCGATTAAAACAAAAATTGGAAAACGCGTGCGTGATTCATTTGTCAGCGAAGAAAATAAAAAATTATTATCGCTAGATTATTCACAAATCGAGCTGCGTGTTCTGGCGCATATGTCGAATGATGCGGGATTAATTTCAGCTTTCGAAGCAGACCTTGATATTCACGCAGCAACAGCCGCAGAAGTTTTCAACGTAAAAGTAACAGACGTTACAACTGAGCAACGTCGCATGGCCAAGGCCGTAAATTTCGGAATCGCCTATGGTCAAGGCGTCTTTGGGCTGGCTGAAACTTTAGGGATTTCACGTACAGAATCCAAAGACATCATCGAAAAGTATTTTCAAAAATTTAAGGGTATCAAAGAATACATCGATTCAACAATAGAAAGCGCTCATCAAAAAAAATATGTTGAAACACTTTTTGGCCGCAGACGATATATCGCAGAACTTGAATCTTCAAACATGATGATGAAAAAATTTGGTGAACGCGCAGCAATCAATGCCCCGATTCAGGGTACGGCCAGTGATTTGGTTAAGATGGCGATGATTGATTTAACTCGTGTGATTCAATCATCGGGCTTGAAAATGTTATTACAAGTTCATGATGAATTAATTTTTGAAGGTACTGATTCTGAAATCGAAGAAAATATTTCGGCTATTAAATTTAAAATGGAAAATGTCGCAAAATTAAAAGTTCCGTTGAAGGTGAATTACGCCGTTGGATTAAATTGGGGACAGGCGCATTAAGTCATATTATTGCACTCCGGTGATTATTCGGTTTCCCAACCCACAACACGGCCACCTTCGAAATACACAAAACGTCGTTCGCGTTTGTAACCGCTGGGTGATGGCACATCGCGGGTGTATTTCCAACGTTCATTTTTATAAATTTCATTACCACTGTGATCGACACCTTCGGGATCGCCCCACGATTTTTTAACTAAATCTGCAGTCATGCCAACAGCGATGTCTTGGGTGTCGACCAGTTCTTGAAAATCTTTGTTGGATTTGACACGTGACCAAATTTTATTTTTATTGACCCACGCTTGGCGACCTTCGATGGAATCAATTGATAAATATTCAATTTTTTCTTTATCTGTTTGTAAAAGCGGTAAAACTTTTGAATAATGTCTGCGGTCTTTTTCTGAATCTAAAGTGCGTTCAAGTTCTCGAACACGCCGGCGCTCTGAAACGGCGGATCGTTCATCATTTGTTAATCCGGCCTTGGGATCAAAACCTAATTCGTAAGCGTATTTTTCCAAATCTTTGTCGCTGGCGACAGAATTTTTAATTTGATTGTTTGGATCAACGATTCGTTCAATCGCAATTTTTGCTTTATCAGTATCAGGTTTTAATTCTTCGCGATCAGCAGTTTTAATTTCGTGTGAGCACGCGCTTAAGAATACTATTGATATTAAAATTTTCTTCATAGGTTTATTATAATTTTTTAATAATGATATTCAATGGACGAAAGTCTGAACATAGTTTTATTTGAATTCTGGGTCGGCATAAAACTTGTAAAAAGCGATATGAGTTTTGCTCATATCGCTTTTAGAGTACAGCGCTTCATTTTTTGAAACGAGGTACGGAATGCCGGATCAATTCTTATGTAGATATAAGAAATTTCGACGTTTATTAAAGTTTGCTAAAGAAGTTTTAGGTCTAGTTTTGCTATTCTTAGAATTTTTGCGGCGAATTTTAGAGTTCTAAATTCAGAAAAGGGTTGCCAACATGTACAACTGGCCCAAGATGGGACAGAAAATCCTGAAGCTGTGTGGTTAAGGAAAGCGTATGGGCAAAGCTCACTTTTTCAAAGGATTGATTTTTCTATCAAACTCAAATAGCGTTAAGATATGTCTGAAGAGCAACCCAACATCGAAAACGAGATGTTAGAAATTGATGCGCTATTATCTGAAGAAGATCCCGATTTTATTAAGGGCCTGAGCGAAATTAAAATTGATAACGCGATGTTTGATTTATCATTAATGGATCAGGCTTTGGCCGATCCAAGCGCTGGTGCGAAATTCAAAGCTGCGCTTAAAAAAATGTCGGCGCTATTTAATTTCAAAGAAAATTATAAAATTTTAATTCCATTTTGGATTTTGATATTTGCAGTCAGCGGCGCATTGGTCTTTATATTAAAATTCAAATCTTGGGATCACCCAGATTCTTTGTTTTTAACGTCATATGCTGAATGGGGTTTGCAACCTCATTCGTACAATCCGATGACAGAATCAGAAATGTTTTTTGACAATGGACGCTTGCTTAAAAATATTGTGACATTGAAAAAAATGGTCGCAAATATTAAAGCATCTGAAAATTCGGGTGCGAATCCGATGGTGGCATTCGAATTAAACGTTGAAGGAATGTCCAGCGAAGTTGTCGTTGAAATCAAAGATCGTGAAGCCGAATTCAAAGACTTGATTTTAAGAACCACCGAAGAATTAAATTACGATGCGTTGGTCAGTAGCGAAGGCAAACAACTTTTATCAGAGCGAATTCTGGCCGTTTTAAATTCGAATCTGACGCAGGGTCAGATTCGAAAAGTATTGTATAAATCTTTTATCATTAAAAACTGAATTTCTTCGAAATTGTAGATTTGAATTTCTTCGAAATTACAAAAACTAACGAAACTGAGCGACGTCGATATTGTATGTTTTAATCTTGTCGTGCAAAGTTGATTTTGGAATTCCTAAATCTGTAGCTGTTAATTTTTGGCTGCCTTGATTCGCGGCCAAGCGCTTCAAAATCATTTGTTTTTCAATTTCTTTCATGACTGAAGCTTGGCCTTGGTTTTGAGTACTTTGCGGAATATAACTGACACCGCTTGATACATGAGTCAAACGATCACGACGATTTAACAGTTGATCAATGTGGGCTTCGGTGATGTAGCATTTTGCAAATAAGGTCGACGCGCGTGCGACTAAATTTTTTAATTCGCGAATGTTGCCGGGCCAATCATGTTTTTTCAATTCACGGATGGCTTGAAATGAAAAGCGAACTTTCATCTGACGAGCGAAAAAATAAAGTAAATCTTCAAAATCTTCCATGCGTTCTTTCAATGAAGGCACATCAACAGTAATAATATTTAGACGAAAAAACAAATCTGATCTGAAGGCGCCTTCGCGAATTTTCTGTGTCAAATTTTGATGCGTGGCTGCGATAATTCGAACATCAGTTTTAATAATTTTATCAGAACCTACGGGTCTGATTTCTTCGTTTTCAAGTGCTCGTAAAATTTTGGCTTGTAATGAATACGGCAGATCACCGATTTCGTCTAAAAACAAAGTTCCGCCACGAGCCGCTTCAAAGGCGCCTTTTCGGTCTGATATAGCACCGGTAAAACTGCCTTTAACGTGACCAAACAATTCACTTTCAACAAGTGTTTCAGTTAATGCGGAACAATTCACGCTCATGAAGAGGCTGTTGGCTCGAGGTGAACTTTCGTGAATATTTTTGGCAATGACGTCTTTGCCGACGCCCGATGGACCCAGTAATAAAACGGAATGACTGGATAAAGCCACTTGGTTTAATGATTTTAAATTTTGATTCCAAAAATCAGTACGACTGCTCATCGGAAATTCTGTAATTTTTTTTTCTAAATCGTGAACAACAAAATCTGCGTAACCGACAGAAATTAAATCGCCATCTTGCAGTTCGGCTTCTAGAATTTTTGCGCCATTTACGAATGTGCCGTGTATGGAACGTTGATCTTTAATAAGTAAAGAATTGTTTTTTATTTCAACGCGACAATGTCTGGGGTCAACATCAGCCATAACAACTTGCAATTGGCAGCTTGAATCAGCACCTACAGTTAAAAAATCTTCGACATTCCATTTGTTCGCTGAGCCATCAAGCAGTTCTAATTGGTATTTCATAAGTCCCTCCTGTTATTGTCGGACACACAGTCATTATTCAATGTTTGGACCACCTGAGATTCAATAAAACCGTACTTGGCGGATTTAAAATATTTTTTTTAAGAAAATGAGAAAAATTAATCTAAGAATTGAGAATTTGAACTGAATACAATAAAGTATTCGTATGTCAAAAATAAGCTATATAAAAAGTGCCGTGATGCCGGACGATTATCCGCCACATCGTTTTGCAGAGGTGGCCTTCATGGGCAGATCCAACGCCGGAAAATCGTCGTTGATCAATGCCTTGTCGAAAAATAAAATTGCAAAGGTCAGCCAAAATCCAGGAAAAACCAGATTGTTGAATTTTTTTAATTTCAACGACAGTTATGTTTTGGTCGACATGCCCGGTTATGGTTATGCATCACGAAGTGGTGATGAAGTTGCTGATTGGCAGCCGATGATCGAATTGTATTTAGCCAGCCGTGAAAAACTGGCAGGCTTGGTTTTGGTTATGGATATTCGCCGCAAATGGAGCCGCGATGAAATGTTGCTGTGCCGATTCGTTGAAAAATTTGGACGACCCGTGGCTTTGGCGTTAACGAAAGCTGATAAATTAAATAAAACAGAATTAAAAAAAGCGATTCAAAAACAAACCGAAGATTCAAGGCTCAGTAATATATTTGTCATATCCAGCACAAAAAATATGGGCCACAAAGAATTGGAAGCATTTATTTATAAAAAATGGATTAATGAACCCATTACCGAAATCCCTGAATCAGCGGATGAATCTGACACAGATGATACAACTGAGGACGCTGAGTGAATTCATTCAAAGTCGCAGCCATTATTCCAGCGCGATTTGCATCGACCAGATTTCCGGGTAAGCCACTTGTTCAACTTTGTGGAAAGCCTATGCTTCAGTGGGTGATCGAAGGCGCAAAAACCAGTTCTATGATTTCAGAAATCTTTGTTGCGACCGATAATATAGATATCGCAAAGCTTGCCGAAGCCTGCGGAGTCCGTGCGATCATGACATCCGTCGATTGTCAGACGGGATCGGACCGTATTTTTGAAGCTTCTGAAATTTTAAAAAAAGAAAATAAAATTTTTGATGTGATTTTAAATATACAAGGTGACGAACCACTGATTACAAAAAAATATATTGATCCGTTAGTGAATGCTTTCGTACAAAATGCTGATTTAGACATGGCAACGCTGTCGCATCCATTAAATTCAGATGAAATTTTAAATTTAAATGCCGTCAAAGTTTTACTGAATGAAAAATCAGAGGCTATTTATTTCAGCCGTTTGCCGATTCCATTTTCTCGAGAAAAATTCAATGTTGCGGAATTTAATTCGTGCGTACAAAAACATATCGGAATGTATGCTTATAAAACGACGTTCTTGAAAAAATTTTGCCAGACTCCGCAAAGCCAAATTGAAAAAGCAGAAAGTTTGGAACAACTGCGGGCTTTGCATTTAGGAGCAAAAATCAAAGTCGTTTCTGTCAATGAACCTATTCAAGGTATCGATACTGCAGACGATGTGAAATTATTTGAAAAAAAATATAATGAAATTAAATTAAATAATTATAAGTATAAATAAGGATCTGAAATGAAGAAGACAAAAAAATCATACGGTCAAAGCAATCAGAAATTTATTTTTGTCACTGGTGGAGTTGTTTCATCCATCGGAAAGGGCCTGACGGCGGCAAGCCTTGGCTCGTTGCTTGAGGCACGTGGTTATAAGATCACGCTGATGAAATTTGATCCGTATTTAAATGTTGATCCAGGCACAATGTCGCCGCTTCAGCACGGTGAAGTTTACGTCACTGATGATGGAGCAGAAACAGATTTAGATCTGGGCCACTACGAACGATTTGTGAATGTCACTTTGCGAAAAGCAAATTCTGTCAGCGCGGGGCAAATTTATGATTCTGTCATTGCGCGCGAACGTCGCGGTGATTATTTAGGTGGAACCGTACAAGTGATTCCACATATTACGGATGAAATTAAATCACGTGCGTTCACAGCCGCACAAGGCAGTGAAATTGCTATTGTCGAAATTGGCGGAACCGTTGGTGATATCGAAGCGCAACCTTTTTTCGAAGCCATCAGGCAATTACGTTTGGATTTAGGCCCGCAAAATACGGCTTTGATTCACGTGACATACGTGCCCTATATTTCAGTCGCCGGTGAATTAAAAAGTAAACCCACGCAACATTCCGTGAAAGAACTTCGTCAAATTGGTTTACAACCTGATTTTTTAGTTTGCAGAAGTGAAAAACATATTGATGAACAGTTGAAAGCTAAAATTGGATTATTTTGTTCGATCAAAACAACTCACGTTATATCAGCCAAAGATTCATCCAGCATTTACGAAGTTCCGTTATCATTGCATAAAGAAAATTTAGATGCTTTGGTCTGTGAAGTTTTAGGTTTTAAAAAAACGACAAAAAAATCCAGTCAAATTGTCAGTGGCTGGCAAAAAATTTGTCAGATTCAAAAAAATCCAAAAAAATCTGTAAAAATCGCAGTTGTAGGCAAGTATGTAGATTTGAAAGAATCCTATAAATCATTACATGAATCTTTGGTTCACGGGGGCTTGGCGAATCTGGCCAAAGTTGAAATTAAATATGTAGATTCAGAAAAACTGAATAATAAAAATATCAAAAAAGAATTATCAGATGTCGACGGAATTTTGGTTCCGGGCGGTTTTGGCACACGCGGTGTCGAAGGAAAAATTTCTGCGATTCAATATGCCCGTGAAAACAAAGTTCCTTTCTTTGGAATTTGTTTTGGGATGCAATTATCGGCGATTGAATTTGCTAGGAACGTATGTGGAATCAAAGATGCCACGTCGCGCGAATTTATGACTGAGACAAAAAGCGGAAAACAATCGAGTAATGTCGTCATCGATTCAATGATCGAACAGCGGGGCGTTGTCGACAAGGGTGGTACGATGCGTTTGGGATCATTTAAATGTAAATTAAGTACAGGAAGCACAGCATTTAAAACGTACAAGAAAAATATGATTTCCGAACGCCACAGACACCGTTTTGAATTTAATAATCAGTTTAAAGACTTATTTGAAAAACGAGGATTGATCGCAACAGGTGTGAACCAAGAACGTGATCTGGTTGAAATCTTAGAAATTAAAAATCACCCTTGGTTTGTTGGCGTTCAATTTCATCCGGAATTCAAATCAAAGCCGTTGTCTCCGCACCCTTTGTTTTCAGCATTTATTAAGGCGGCCTTGAAGTGAAAAATAAAATATCTGACCGAATATTTGACATTGCAAAAAATGTTTTAAAAATCGAAGCCGACAGTATTTTGGCTTTGTCTGATCGTATTGATGAATCTTTTTTAAATGCTGTTCAAATGGTTTTAGATTGTCGTGGCAAAGTGATTGTTACAGGTATCGGCAAATCTGGTCAGATTGCTCGAAAAATTTCTAGCACATTATCCAGCACGGGAACACCGTCATTGTATTTACATCCGGCCGAAAGCAGTCATGGTGATTTGGGCGTGGTCACAGAAAACGATTTAGTGATAGCGATTTCATACGGCGGAGAAGCCGTGGAATTAAATCCGATTTTAAATTTTATTTCCAGACGTGGAATTAAATTAATTGCGTTAACAGGAAAATTAAATTCAACATTAGCAAAAGCTGCCAACGTTGTTTTAAATATTTCAGTTGAAAAAGAAGCCTGCCCTTTAAATTTAGCGCCGACATCATCATCGGCGGCGACATTAGCGATGGGTGATGCGTTGTGTATGTGTGTGCTAGATCAGAAAAATTTTAAATCAGAAAATTTTGCAGAATTTCATCCATCCGGATCATTAGGCGCAAAATTATTGCGCGTGCGTGATTTGATGAAAACGGGCGAAGCTTTGCCGTTTATTGAAAAAACAACGTCGATGAAAGATATTTTAACAAAGATGACTCATCAAAGTGTTCGCGGCGCTGCCGGAGTTTTAGATCAAAATAAAAACCTGATCGGAATTATCACGGACGGTGATATCCGCAGACACTTAGACATTTGCAGTGATAAAAATCAAACTCCGTTTTTATCCGTCGCTGAAAACATGATGTCATTAAATCCAAAAACAATTGATGCCAATGAATTGGCTGAAAAAGCTTTGTTTTTAATGGAACAATTTCAGATCCAAATGTTGATTGTATTGGATCAGACGTCACAGTCTCCGAAAAAACCTGTGGGCATGTTGATTTATCAGGATTTGTTAAGTGCTAAGGTTCGGTAGAAGGTAAATTCTCATTCTGATACACCCAATAAAAAAATCTCAACTTTTACCTATATTCTGTCGATAAGTTATTCAGAATACGAGGTGAATAACATATGAAAAATTTAAATAAAATTAATATTTTTTTATGTTTAGTTTTATTGTTTTCTATTTCTTGTAAAAAATCGGGCTATGCGCCGTCGGCGGCAACGGTCGACAGTTTGTATCAATTGGCCTATGGAAGTTCGACGTCTGATCGAACACAATTAGCGAATCGTATTTCAGGAAATGTTCCGCCAAAATTTGCAGAAGTCATTTCAAAATGGAAACGTTTTTCGGGAACAACATATTATCCGACGGTGGCCAGCATTATTGCGACGCCAAGTTATTGTCAGACGACTTTGGATGGTTCAGGCATGTGGGCCGCATCAACAAGTCCTGCGGCGGATCCAAATACAGCAGGGGCTTGTAATACAGCATCGATGAATTCGTTGTCATGGATTTATTTAACCGGACCAGATCGATTATTCAATATTCAAAACACAAGTAATTATAATGGATTTTTTAGCTCGTTAAAATTTGATACGTACACGGCCGAAGCGACACTGTCATCGACAGATATTGATGATGATGCCATGGGTGTTGCTATTGCGGTTTATGTTGATCCTGCGAATAATGATGTTCATACGTTATCGGCCTATCGCACACAGGGTGGATTTCCGGCGCCAAATTTGGGTTGGGGTGTGTTGTATAAATTAAATGGTGCTGTTGTCAGAACTTTTGATAATAAATCTGTGGGTGGCGTAAATACAAATGGTTCAGCCGGCGATCGATTAGGTTGGAACGGTCGCAATACGCAAATTCGTATCGAACGAACGGGAAATATTGTCAAAGCCTACACAAGTATTTGGAACACAGGAGCTACGGCATCAGCCATTGATTTAACAAGTTTAATTCAATTGGATTTATCAGATGTTGCGAATGGATTAACAATGTTTATCGGAGCGCAATCCTATGGATATGAAACAATCAGTCAGGCGCGTGCAACGTTTTCAAATTTAACTTTTATCACTCCGTTAGCGATTGCAGATCCAGAATATCTTTTTGATCTGCGCGATAATTTGGTCTATACAAAAAAATCAAGCGGCGTAGGCTACGAACTTGTTACAGGATTAAAAGCATTAGATATGTTGGGCTATCCCAAAATAATTACGAACCTAGAAACACAAAGTGAATTTCAGATTAATTCGAGTTCAAGTTTTACAGAGTTGTAATGCGACCTTAGTCTGGTTTGGTCTGGTTTTTATTTTTAATTCACGACTTTAGTCTTTAGCATTTCAATATAAACTGCGCACCTTGTTGCCCGTGGCATTTTTATTCTGAACAATAGCAGTGTGGATAAAAGTAGTACCGTAAATATAGAAAAACTGAATTCAATCAAGATGTTAATCCTAGATGTTGACGGCATCATGACCGATTGCCGTTTATGGATGGACGCCAACGGCCAATGGAAGCGCATTTATTCCGTGCGTGATGGTGTCGGTATTAAAGCCCTGATTGAATCAGGATATCAAGTTGCTGTGATCACAGGCGCAACCGCCGAAGATGTGCGCGCGCGAGTGAAAATGCTGGGTATTCAATATTTATTTGAAGGCGCATTAAATAAAATTCCTCCATTTTTAGAATTACAAAAACAATCTGGCATTCATCCAAATGAAATGGCGTACATGGGCGATGATCATTTTGATTTACCTGTGTTAAATGCAGTACAGTTTTCAGCCACAGTGCCAGATGCGATGGAAGACGTTTTAGAAGCTGTTCAGTATGTGACGCGAAGACCAGCTGGAAATGGCGCGGTCCGAGAAGTGTGTGATTATATTTTACGATATGGATTTTATTCAGAAAAAACAAAGTCATAATTAAGTGATAAATAAGGAACGTGCAGCATGATGAAAAAAATATTTTTAGTTCTGACATTACTTTTAAATGCGACGGTTTTTGCCGATTCAGATGTGGCTGTTCCCAAAGATGAGTTAGCTACAGAAACGGTGTATCCCATTTTTGACCAAGCAAAAAGTGTTCGTAATCGGAATGTGCAAACGACAGGTCGAATTGATGTGGGTTTGTTCGGAGGCTTGGCATTGACGGAGCCCATTGCGAACACGACCAAATTTGGAATCGCTGCGAATTATCATTTCAGTGAATATCATTCTTTGGGTTTATTTTACGTTTCGAATAACAATTCAGGATTGTCAAAAGATGCGGAAGGTTTGCATTCAGATTTCGGTTTAGATTTCTCGAGGGCGCCACAACCAAAATCAACTCTTATGTTCGATTACAATTATAAACCATATTACGGAAAAATGTCGTTCACGAAAAATGGCGTAATCAATACGACAATTTATGGATCGACGGCATTGGGTGT
>JAYTMM010000026.1:0-3118 GCA_043728555.1 Pseudobdellovibrionaceae bacterium | reverse complement strand
TCCGATCAAAGTGGTCATTTCAAATTTGCCAGAGGGTCACAAAGAAGAATTGGAAACATCGGCTCATCCGAAAAAAGTTGAGTTAGGAAAAAGAAAATTCTTTTTCACAAAAGAAATTTTTATTGATGAATCTGATTTTAAAGAAAATCCTGAATCTGATTTTTTCAGACTGTCATTGGGTAAAGAAGTTCGCCTTCGTAATGCGTACGTCATTCGCTGTGATGAAGTTAAAAAAGATGCAAATGGTAAAGTCACAGAATTAATTTGTACGTATTTACCTGAAACCAAAGCAGGTAAACCTACGGCCGATGGTCGAAAGATTAAGGGCATTATTCATTGGGTGTCGGCAACAGAATGTATTAACGCTGAAGTCAGACTTTACGGTCGTTTATTCAGCGTCGCTGATCCTGAAAATACACCTGACGGTAAAGATTTCAAACAAAATTTAAATCAAAATTCATTAACTGTGATTTCGAATGCGAAACTTGAACCTTCGATGATCAATGCCAATCATGAAAATCGATATCAGTTCGAGCGCGTCGGATATTTCTGTCTGGATTCAAAAGATTCAAAACCAGAAAAATTAGTTTTCAATATGACTGTGGATTTGGCGACCGGGCATTAGGGAAATAAAATGAATAAAATCATTGAACGAATCATTGAATGTCTGGCCACATTTTTTTACGTCGGAAAAATCCCGAAAGCTCCGGGTACATTCGGCACTCTGGCTGCGATCCCGCTGTGGTTTGTGATGGCAAAATTAAATCCAATTTTTTATATGGCTTTAACGGTTTTGATTGTGATTTTAGGAATTTTTATTTCTGAAGCGTACGAGCGAACATTGAAAATTCATGATTCAAAAACAATTGTCATCGATGAAGTTGCGGGATTTTTAATTACGATGGTGTGGTTGCCGGTGACGTGGCAATCGGTTGTTTTGGGATTTTTATTATTTCGCTTTTTTGATATTTTAAAACCAGGTCCCATAAAATTAATCGACCAAAAAGTAAAAGGCGGCGTTGGTGTCATGTTGGACGATGTTGCTGCTGGAATTATCGCCAGTTTGATACTTCAAATCGTATATAATCAGACCTTATGGCTTGGGGCGCAAACCCAGACCCTTTAAAATAAATCGTGACAGATATGTAAATTATATGTATTTATATATGTAAATTATATGAAAACAACAATCGTTAGCTCTGAAAATAACCAAAAATATCAATCTCTGAATTTAGCTTCTGAGGTGTTAAAAACCATCGATCTACTTCGTGACACGGGTATGATGGTGGGGTTTGCTGAAAGCTGTACGGGCGGACTTTTGTCCAGCGAATTTACCAAAGTTTCCGGAGTCTCGGATGTTTTTGTAGGTTCGGTGGTTTGTTATTCAAACGCGGTCAAAGAAAATGTTTTGGGCGTTCACGCAGAAACATTAAAAAACTTTGGTGCGGTCAGCTTTGAGTGTGCAGACCAGCTAGCGCTTGGAATTTTAAAAACTTTGAAAACAAGTTTTGCAATTTCAATTACGGGTGTTGCTGGTCCGAACGGCGGATCGCAACTGAAGCCAGTGGGCACTGTATTCATATCTGTGGTTGGAACAGATTCTGTAACAAGAAATTACAGACACCAATTGGCAGAAGTGAAAAAAGAATTGAACAGAGAAATAAAAAGAGAAGATATCCAAAAAATGGCCTGCGCAGCCGCTTTAGAACATCTTCAGAATTTAATTATAGAAACTAGAAAATAGAAAATTAAAACAATACAAGGGAGACAATCATGGCAGCATTAACAACTGAAAATGGAAAATCAGGTAACGATTCAAAAGCAGCAGGCGAAAAACTAAAAGCTTTGGAATTGGCCGTATCAACTATTGAAAAACAATTCGGTAAAGGTTCGATCATGCGTTTGGGCACGGCGGATTCTTTAAATAAAGACGTCGAAGTTATTCCAACGGGTTCATTAAGTTTAGACATCGCTTTAGGTATCGGTGGTTTTCCTAAAGGTCGTATCATTGAAATTTTTGGCCCAGAATCATCTGGTAAAACGACACTTGCATTATCAGCTTTAGCACAAGCGCAAAAAAAAGGTGGTGTTGTTGCATTCGTTGATGCTGAACACGCATTGGATATGAATTACGCTCGTAAATTAGGTGTGAATGTTGAAGATCTTTTAGTTTCTCAGCCAGACACGGGCGAACAAGCTTTGGAAATCACTGAGACATTAATTCGCTCTGGCGCTATTGACGTTATCGTTATTGATTCAGTAGCGGCATTAGTTCCGCGTGCAGAAATCGAAGGCGACATGGGTGATTCACACATGGGTTTACAGGCTCGTTTGATGTCACAAGCTTTACGTAAATTAACCGCAGCCATTAATCGTTCAAAGACATTGGTTATTTTCATCAATCAAATTCGTATGAAAATTGGTGTGATGTTTGGTAACCCTGAAACGACAACAGGTGGTAATGCATTAAAATTCTATTCATCAGTGCGTTTAGATGTTCGCCGTATCGGTGCAATTAAAAGCGGTGAAGATGTCGTTGGTAACAGAACAGCTGTAAAGGTTGTAAAGAACAAAATGGCTCCGCCATTTACAAAAGTTGAATTTGATTTAATGTATGGTGAAGGTATTTCTGCAGAAGGTGATATTTTAGATCTTTCTGTGACAGCGAACCTTGTTGAAAAAGCAGGTGCTTGGTATTCATATAAAGGTGAACGTTTAGGTCAGGGTCGCGATCATTCAAAAGAATTTTTAAGATCTAATCCTGCAATTATGGAAGAATTAAGAAAATTAATTTTATCTAAAAATGGCATCGGTCAATTATTGATGACGGCGGACATGTCGGAATCTGTTGCTGACGAAGCTTCGGTTGAATTAGATATGCCAAAGAAATCAAAAAAATCACCGAAAGACTTAGCTAAAGAAGCAAAGTCTTTGGTTAAAGAAGAATTAAATTAATTTTTCTTGAGCTGTGTATCCTGTTAAAATGTTGTTCCCAGGTTCTTAAAGAATGTTGTTGTGATTTAAGAGCCAAAAAAAAGCGGAAAGAAATTTCCGCTTTTTTTTTAATTTTTTTTGAAATTAATTCGCAATCGCTTTTTCAATGTCCTGAGCAATATCA
>JAYTMM010000025.1:0-4438 GCA_043728555.1 Pseudobdellovibrionaceae bacterium | reverse complement strand
TTGTTTTATTTTTAGGTCTGCTGATTTTTAAAAGGTCAGCTCTGATATTAAATTTCAGACAAATTTTAATTTCTGCCGGTCTTGGTATTTTTGGCTATGCTGTATTTTCGACTTTGTATTTCAAATCGATTCAGGGTTTATCGGTTTCATTAGCGGCCTTGTTATTATTTACATTTCCGTTATTTGTGAATTTGGGCAGCCACTTTATTTTGAAAGATAAAATGAGCCTCAAGCAATTTATCAGCCTGATCATAGCGTGTACTGGAATTGCAATTTTACTTTGGGGGCCTGTTTTTTTTGATTCAATCATTTCAATTTTTTATGCAATTGCTGCAGCTGTTGCGTATTCCGTTTACGTTTTGGTGAGTGGTAAATATCAGCAGGGCGTTCATCCATTATCGTCCAGTTTGTATGTTATTTTTTTTGCGGCGGTCGCGTTGTCTATTTTTCATCAAACGAATATTTTTGATATTTTAAATTTAAATCAGAATAAATTTTTTTACGTCTTTGGTTTATCTGTAGTTTGCACGATTGGGCCGATCACATTATTTTTAGTCGGGCTTCAGCATTTATCCAGTTCCAAAGCATCAATCGTTGTTATGATCGAGCCTGTGGTTGCGGCTTTGGCGGCGTGGATTATATTGGATGAAAAACTAAGGCCATTCCAATATTTTGGAATGGCCTTAGTTTTTTTCGCATTAAATTTAAATGTACAGTTGAATTTAAAAGTAAATACAAAGTAAATACAAAGCTAAATTCTAAAAATTAAAAACACTGATTTTTCATCTGATAAATTTTTTGTGACGATGATCGTGAACCGTTAAATGTTGCCAAAACTGTCGTTGTATCTACGAAATTAACATTCAAATTTTTAGTTGTAACGCGGTTAAAATATTCAACATATTGTTGACCATACACAGTGCGGGGTACTTCGCGACAAACTTGTTGATTGTTAATCACGTTACATTCAACAACGTAACGAGTGTACGTGCATTGTTCGTAACCACGAAATGATTGTGAATCAGAAATATTTGTTGCTGATCCGCCCTTGGCAGAAAAACTTTGGCCCAAATCACGTGCTGAAATTTCAAAAGCTCCGTTATCAGGTACATTTAAATTTCTTGGTAAAGCCATATTGATATACGTTTTACGACCATTGATGTTTGTTGTGATTTGAATTTGATCGCGACCGACAAAATCTAATTTCGCATTTTGATCACCAACAGGAATTCGAATATTTACTTTTTGTTCGCAGCCGTAAGTGTTACCGTCGTATCCGCAGTTTGATTGTTTTTCAGTGCTGACAACTGTGAACGTATTTTTAGTTTTTAAAATACCTTCGAATGGATCGCACGACGAAAGTCCAAGTGTCATAATGGCTAATACTGAAAGCTGAATAAGTGTTTTCATTTTGTCCCCTTTTTATTGTTGATATCAAAAACATGATTATTTTCAAAGCAAAATGCAATAAAAAGAGTCAAATTGCCTCTGATATTTGTTAAGTCTTCTTTAATAGATGATAGATTGCAAATGAATTGCCAATAAAATTGAAATTACACGTCGAGTATTCAATTTTACTGAGGAATTTCTGCAACATGTGCTTTGCGCGCTAATTTTACAAACTATAGGCCCCTGCTTGCATTTATCCTGTCGAAACATTAAAAGATCAATGCAAAATACAATGCTTAAAACAAGCCTGAACCTCTTCGAAATAAGGGACATAAAATGAACACAAATTTTGAAATCAAAAATCAATATCTTTTAAACTGGGTCAAAGAAATCGCAGCCTTAACAAAGCCTGCAAAAATTCATTTTTGTGACGGTACAGAATCTGAAAATCAGATATTGATCGATCAAATGGTCCAATCAGGTACTTTAAAAAAGTTAAATGAGGCACTTCGACCCAATTCATATTTGGCTTTATCAAGCCCATCAGATGTCGCTCGCGTTGAAGACCGCACATTTATTTGTTCAGAAAAAAAATCAGATGCAGGCCCAACAAATAATTGGATGGAGCCCTCTGAAATGCGCACAACTTTGGGAAAATTATTTGATGGTTGTATGCAGGGTCGCACGATGTATGTGATTCCGTTTTGCATGGGGCCGTTGGGTTCACCGATTTCAAAAATTGGAATTGAAATTACAGATTCTCCGTACGTTGTTGTGAATATGAAAATCATGACTCGTATGGGATCTAAAACTTTGGATCTTTTGGGTGATTCAGAAAATTTTGTTAAATGTGTTCACTCTGTTGGAATGCCTTTATCTGCGGGGCAGTCTGATGTCACATGGCCTTGTAATTCAGAAAATAAATATATCGTTCATTACCCCGAAGAAAAATCAATTTGGTCATTCGGCAGTGGTTACGGCGGTAATGCCTTATTAGGAAAAAAATGTTTTGCATTACGTATCGCTTCGACATTAGGTCGCGACGAAGCTTGGCTTGCAGAACATATGTTGATTTTAGGCGTAGAGTCTCCGAACAAAGAAAAAAAATATGTCGCAGCAGCTTTTCCGAGTGCGTGTGGTAAAACAAATTTCGCAATGTTAATTCCGCCTTCGGGTTTAGAAAATTGGAAAATCACAACTGTTGGTGATGACATCGCATGGATTAAACCAGATTTGAATGGTCAACTGCGCGCGATTAATCCTGAGGCTGGATATTTTGGTGTTGCTCCCGGAACAAGTTTTAAAACAAATCCAAACGCAATGAAAACAATTGCGACAAATACTTTATTTACGAATGTGGCATTAACTCCTGAGGGTGATGTTTGGTGGGAGGGCATGACAGATGTGCCGCCACAAAATTTAACGGACTGGCAGGGTAGATCATGGACGCCAGATTGCGGTCGCACAGCGGCTCATCCGAATGCGCGTTTTACAGTTGCAGCGTCGCAGTGCCCATCAGCAGATATTGATATGGAAAATCCAGCAGGTGTTCCGATCAGTGCATTTATTTTTGGTGGACGTCGTGCCGATACAATTCCATTGGTCTTCCAACCCAAAGATTGGAACACAGGCGTGTATTTCGCAGCCACTGTGGGTTCTGAAACAACTGCGGCCGCAACAGGTGCAGTGGGTGTTGTTCGTCGTGATCCGATGGCGATGTTACCATTCTGTGGATACAACATGGGTGATTATTTTAAACACTGGTTAAAGATGCCAAACCGTACTGCAAAGAATCCAGATATTTTTATTGTGAATTGGTTTCGTAAAAATGATGCCGGAAAATTTATGTGGCCTGGTTACGGCGAAAACATGCGCGTGCTAAAATGGATGTTCGAACGTATGGAAAATAAAACGGCGGGTATCGAAACACCATTGGGTCAGATGCCTCAGTACAAAGACATTGACTGGAAAGGCCTTGATTTTTCAAACGAGCAATTCAATGCCGTAATGAATATCGACACTGAACAATGGACAAAGGAAATCATTTCGCACAAAACATTTTTTCAAACATTAGATCAGTCTTTGCCGATTGAATTTATGAATATCCAGGAAAAAAATCAGGTTGCGTTTGCGCAGTTGAATTAAGTTTCTGAATTAATTTAAAATTTTGTATCTAACTGAGATCAGATTCTCAGTTAGATACAAAATTTGTGTCTAAAAAAAGTTTTTGAGTAAATTTATAAAAAATCAGCTATCCTGAATTCGTCGTCAGGGGGAACTATGCCGCGTATTTTTCGAATCGGTGCATTCATTTGTACTTCTATATTTGTTTTTTCTGCATTTCAGAATTGTTCAAAGTTAAAAAGCTCGGGTTTTCAATCGTTGAGTTCAAAGAACAGCGTATCAGATTCTAAGTATGGTCCGTTGCTGTCTATGGATCTTGAAGGCAACAGTCAAAATACGTTGGCATTTGGTGATGGATCCATTCGATCAACTGTTTTTGGATCAGAATTGGCGATATCAACAACAGCGCGATTGGCTGGAGCGATTGGTTCACTGACATTTCGAGGCAAGGAATTTATAAATCAAGATGATCATGGCCGAGAATTACAATCAGCATCCAGCTTTGATGGGCTGGGTGAATGTTTAAATCCGACAGAGGCTGGTTCTGATACTGATGGCTCAGGTTCTATTTCGACGAGTCAACTTTTGGGTTATTCAGCATCAGAAAATGTATTAAAAACTTCAACGCGAATGTCATATTGGCTGACGGCAAATCAAGATTACAGTTATCAAAATAACGGACAAGGTTGCGGTAATAATTCAAATATTAAAAAGGCCCAGCATTCGGCCAACCTTTCCGAAGACATGTTACTTAAGCAAGTCAAAATTGGTTTTGCAAATCAACCCAATGTTATTGAGTACCTTGTTACATTCCGAGTTGCTCAGTCGCATCAGTCTGCGGTTTTTGAAGCTTTGACAGGATACCTGAGTCGTGATTTTTCAACTTTTTGGACTTACGATCCAAATACAAATCAAATTAACTCAT
>JAYTMM010000024.1:0-16803 GCA_043728555.1 Pseudobdellovibrionaceae bacterium | reverse complement strand
TTGGTCCACGTCGCCAAATTATGATAAGCGGCGCTACCAATGTCTGCATAATAATCGATATCCACAATTTTCCGTTGTAACGAATCACCAAAAAAACCTGACATATACAACGTCCTGTCGGCCAAGACTTTCATGATTTCTTTATTTTTTGGAGGCTCTGTATTCATTGCCGTCAGATACAATTCAGCCAAAGATTCCGACGGTTTTTCTGTAGCCTCGTCTTGAAAAGGCGAGAATAAATTTTTTGAATTCAGGTAATGCTTCAGCATATGAACTAAATATGTTTCAAGCAGCGGGAACGACTTTATCTTTCGCTCTTTGCAAGCTTCCTGCAGAACTTCTGTAAAATGTTGTTCGGGCGACATTAACAAAAAACTCATAGTCTTAGTCTCATATTAATACACTTATCGGAAGAATGACGAAGAAAGTTGAATTTGCCTCTGATATTGTTAAAAAATATATGATTTCCAGACTCAAGTCGTGGTTCTTTAAGGTCGATAAATACTTTACGTGAGTAGCAAAAATATTTTAGCCTATGGCCCCTTAAAATCATTACTTGAATCTGATGATATGTCAGAAGTCATGGTGAATTCATGGAATAAAGTTTTTGTCGAACATCGCGGAATGCTAGTGCAAACCGCTGCGCAATTTATTGATGAACGCGAATATCAAGATCTGATTTTTTCAATTTTAGTTAATGATAAAAAAGATTATTCGAAAAACTTTTCATTTGATGGAATTTTACCTGAAGGCCACCGTTACAATATAACGCTGCCGCCGTTAACACCAAAATCGCCAACGCTGACAATCCGAAAATTTTCTGTGAAATCATTTACGTTTGAGGATTTGGTGAAATTAAATTTTATGTCTGACAAGGCTTCTGATTTTTTAAAATCAGCAATTGAGTCAAGGCTAACAATTGTTGTGTCTGGCGGAACTGGCACTGGTAAAACATCGTTTTTAAATTCTATGGCTAGATCCATACCACACGATCAAAGAATTGTTTCAATCGAAGACACCCAAGAATTAAAACCGCAGCATCCCAATTGGATTCACATGCTGACGGTTAAAAAAGAAAATCAAAATTTTACGGCGCGCGATTGTTTAACCAACGCACTTCGCATGCGCCCCGACCGCATTGTGGTTGGCGAATGTCGCGGACCCGAAACTTTTGATATGTTACAAGCGATCAACACTGGCCACGAAGGTTCGATGACAACTGTTCACTCGAACACCGCGATTGATTGTTTGGCGCGACTTGAAACTTTGATCACATTAGGTCATGGCGATATTCCATTAAAATATATTCGTGGGCAAATGGCCAGCGCTATTGATTTAGTTGTGCAATTACGCAGACATCCTGACGGTCATAGACAAATCGTAGAAATTTTAGAACTGACTGGCATGCAAGTCGATATTATTTCTAGGTCAAATATTTTTGAATTAAATAAAAAAGGTCAACTTGATGTGACCGGATACGTTCCACAATGTCTGGGCAAAATGCAACAAGCTGGATCAAAATTTAAATCTCAGTATTTTGATCCGCTAGTCAGTTTGAAAAAAGTGGGTTAATTTTGAAAGTATCATAATCCACAGAATTTTGCTTATTTTCGCCCAACAATACTTGTCACATAAGATTTTGAAAATATTTTTTCTGCTAATCCACGAATGTGTTCGCGTGTAATTTTTTGATAAGTTCCGGCGATATTCATCGATTCATGAATATCGTTTCCGTAAAAATGATCAAACGCGATTAAATTACAAATCGAAGATTTTCTTTGCAAACCAATGTCATGTTGTCCGATCAAATATTTTTGAGCACGCGATAATTCTTCATCAGAAATTAATTCGGTCGATATTTTTTTAAATTCGTCGTGAAACATCCCCAATGCTTTTTCGACCTTATCTGGCGAGCACGCGATATATCCACCGAAATATCCACATTCTAAGGACTCCATTTTAATCGGCGACACTGAATAGGCCAGTGAATTCTTATCACGTAATTCGATAAACAATCTGCCACCCTGTCCCGCCATGATAGCCTGAATAATTTCAAGCGTGTGCCGTTCGGGATCTGTTAATGATAGCGCCTGCCACCCAACAATAACATGCGATTGCTCTTTGTCTTTTTCTAAAAAAACGCTTTTGTTTTCTTTTAATGTGTCGAACGGTTTTTTTTCTAAACGAGAACCTTTTGATTTGAAATTGCTTTCGATATCTTCAACCAGTTTTATCCACGATCCGCGATTAAAATCACCAACAACAGTGACCTGCATGTTTTTTTCGGATTGAATGTGGTCATACATTTTTTTGATGTCTGTTGTTGAAATATTTTTCAAAGTTTCTGCCGTCCCTGATTGATCAAATGAAATCGGGTGATTTGGAAAAATTGCTTGATTAAATTGTCGTCCGCACAAATATGACGGTTGATCTTGCTTGGCCAAAATCTGTTTTTCTAAAACAGAGCGCTCGCGATTATAAATTTCATCTGAAAAAACGGCTTCATTAATAATTTCAGCAGATAAATTTAAAATTTGTTTTTCAAATGGCTTCATGTATTCCATTGAAAAACCCGTTGTGTTTTTTCCGCCAAAGGCTGAAATTCCTGCGGCTGAATCTTCGATCAGTTTTAAAATCTGATTTTCTGATTTGTTTTTTGTTTGTGTCACAAGTGTGCGATTCAACATTTCAGTCAGACCCATTTGTTCTTTGGTTTCAAGTCTGCCGCCGCCGCCAAAAATAATTTTCGCAGTCACCGTTGGAATTTCAGTCGAATTTAAAAATAGAATTTCAGTACCTTTTGCAGTTTTTAAAATTTCCACATCGGATTTTTTTGTTTTTTTAATAGCTTTAAATTCAATTTTCGGAATTTTTAATTTTTTGTCAGCCACAGGCTTATTTTTTGATTTATTTTTAACTAAATCAAGCCACGTCTTTTCGGCAGACTTTAAGATATTTTTATTGTCAGCATCAGCGGCCGGCCCCATCAAACTGTAATTTGCTTTTTGTGGCAAAAAATACTTCTGCGCAATTTTTTGCACTTGTTTCGGTGTAATTTTTTGAATTTGTTTTAAATATTTTTCATGCGCATTTGTATCGTTTAAATAAAATTGTGCAGAGCCAATTTTGTTTGCTATGCCGTCAACAGTTTCAATTGAATAAAATTGTTCTGATGAAATGTTTAAAATGGCTTTCCGAAGTTCATCCCAAGCAATTCCTTGATTTTTAATTTTTTCAATTTCAATAAAAAGTAATTTAAAAATTTCTTTTGTGTCTTGATCAGAATATTTCACGCTGAAAGCAAACAATCCGGCGTCTTGGGGGTTGTAATTAAAACATGAGATTGAATTTACAACTGTATTTTCAAGGCGCATTTTAGCGTACAATCTGCTGGTTTCACCCTGACCCAAAACAAGGGCTAAAATATCCATAGCGGGAACGTCTTTGTGCTTTACGTTGGGCGCAGGAAGTGCCATTTGAAAATATGATTCTGCAATTTTTTTATTTTGAACAGAAAATGTCGATTTTTTTTGGATGGGTTCTTTTTTTCGATTCATTTTTTGTAATTTGTGCGGCTGAAAATCAGAATATAATTTAATGATTTCTTTTTTCATTTCAACGGATTCAAAATCACCTGAAACAATTAATACCATATTTGATGGCACGTATCGGGATTGATAAAACTTTTTAATTTTTGGAGTTGACCATGATCTGACATTTTTATCATAGCCAATCACCGGAATACCGTAAGCATGTTTTTTAAAGGCCGATTTGAACATGAGCTGCGATGAAGATCTGCCCGGTGAATCTTGGCCCATTTTAATTTCTTCACAAACGACTTCCCGCTCGCTATCGACTTCGGCAGGAATAAATGTGGGGTGCCCCATCATTTCAGAAATTACGTCCAGCGCCACGTTCGAATAGTTTTTAGATATAGTTACGTAAAATACAGTCTGATCAAATGACGTGTAGGCGTTTAATTCACCGCCCGAAGCTTCAACAACGCTTGCGATTTCGCCAACGTTATATTTGCGTGTGCCTTTAAAAACTAAATGTTCGATGAAATGGCTAACGCCTTCCATGCCCTTGGGTTCATCGGCACTTCCGGTTTTTACCCACATCTGTACGCTAACAACAGGCGATTTGTGGCTAGGGATCAGAATAACTTTTAATTTATTTTTCAGTTCAAATTTGATTTGCTTCATGGTGCATCCTTCATTTATAAAGTTGTGTGTCAGAAAATCTTGGTGTGTATATTCATATTCCGTACTGTTTACAGCGTTGCACGTACTGCGATTTTGCAACCTATGTTCACAACGAAATTTTACCACCCGAAAAATATATTGAACTGGTTAAAAAAGAAATTTCTTTAAAAAAACATGTCTATCAAAAAAGTTTCTTAAATAAAAATCTTTCAACAATTTATTTCGGCGGCGGCACACCCAGCCTTATCTCTGCCGATTTAATTATAAGCCTTATTTCAGAACTTTCAAAACATGGCTTTACAACTGGACCACAGACCGAAATCACAATTGAAATCAATCCAGCCACTGTTGATCCTAAAAAACTAGAACAGTATTTGGCCGCCGGCGTTAATAGATTCAGCGTCGGAGCGCAGACGTTTCACGACAGGCTTTTAAAGTCAGTGAATCGCGAACACAATGCAAAACAAACTTTTGATACACTAGAATTGCTTCGTAAATATAATTTAAATTTTTCATTTGATTTGTTATTTGCTTTGCCGACGCAAACGCTGAAAGAGCTTGAATCCGATGTCGAAACCGCTGTTCAATTGGGGTCGTCACACATATCACCATATTGTTTAACTGTCCCCGAAGGTCATCCACTGTCAAAAAACAGACCTGTCGAAGATGAACAAATTGAAATGTTTAATATTATTCATCAAAAATTGACAGCCAGAAATTTTAGTCGCTATGAAATTTCAAATTATTCGCTGCCACAAAAAGAATCCCAACATAATTTATTATACTGGCAAGACAAACCCTACTGGGGCTTGGGCCTCAGCGCACATTCCTATTCACAAAACACAACATGGGGTGAACGTTTTTGGAACGCTTCAAATATAAATGTTTATGAACAAGAAATTTTGTCTGCTTCCGAAAATTCACAATTGAAATCAAAAGACAATCAAATTGAACTCTTGGAAAAAAACCAAGCGCTGACAGATTTTTGTCACACCAGTCTGCGACTCAGTGAAGGCTTGTCGCTGACAAAAATTGAAAAGAAATTTGGCGCAGAATTTAATTCGGAAATTCAAAAAATTTCTGCGGATTTGGTGAATAGAAATTTACTTATTCAGGCAAATGACAGCTTCCAATTGACGGATTCAGGCATTTTAATCAGTAATCAAATTTTCGAAAAATTTACGTTTTTAAAGACCTAAGTCCGTTAACCCAGTCCGTTGTAATCCAAATAACGTCTCATTGTAAAACATTTTGACAGCCACATACGCTGTGTTCGATATCGGATCGCAAATTTTTTGCATATAGCTTTATGTTAGATATAAAAAACAGGAGCCGGTATGTTGAAATCAATTTTTGTGTCCAGTTTAATTCTTGTCACTACCTCGACTATGAGTGCGACACAGATGAAATGCAAAATCGATTTAACTGTTATTTCTACGGCGGGACTAGGTATTGCTGATACAAATATGGCATGGCAAACAGAAATTGCTGATAAAAATGTTTCTTTTGATGATGCATTTAAAGGTGCTAGTAAGTATTTACTGACACAAAAAGAATCTGCTGTGTTTATCGCTCAGAAGACCGCAGTAGCGGGTGTGTATTCAGTTGCTGCTTTAGCTTTGCAAAATGGAAAGCCCACATCAAGCTCTACTGTTTTGATCGGAGCCAGCGAAGAGAATCCGTCACAGTTGCTGATGCTGAATCAAACATCTGCCGTTTTGAATTCGTTCAAACAAAAAATGAAATCTTTGGGTTTAAAATCACCTGAAACGTTTGCTGGCGACAGTTTGCAGCTTGATAATGTTATAGATCAGGCAAATAAAATTTCTAAAAAAAGTTTAATTGGAATGCCTGTCACAATGACTGTTGGCGATTGTGAAGTTTTAAAATAAAATGAAATTAAATCGAAAATATTTATTTTTAATATTTGTTTTGTCATTGGTGCTTTCACCGATGACAAGGGCTAATGATCAAATTACACCAGAATTAACGGCGCAATTCGAGGCGCTGTCAGCAAAAGAACAGTCACAGTTTTTAGAAAAGCGCTCCGTGATTTTGCAAAAACTTGAATCTGGATTAAATAAATCGCGTTGGATTTTTTATTTAACAGATTTCGTTTCATCCGGATTGGGTGCCATTAAAGATCTGATCATGTATGATTCGTTAACTAACCAACCCAGTGATGAAATCAAAGAAATGATCCGTATTGATCAAGAATTAAATCCTGAAAAATACCAAGACAAAAAGTTATCTGCGCGTATTGATGAAAAAATTAAATCCATTTTAAACGCGACAGATTTAAAACTGTGGTCACAATCGCCACTGGTCGCAAATTCAAATCAATTTTCTTTAATGGCTGCAATTGAAATCCAAGCCGAGGGCGGAACCAGCGTTCACAAATGGGGCGGGCTTTATGATTTAGGGCTTACGATCGGTTACAATACAGATTCAAAGGCTGTTGTTTTTCAAATTTTTCGTAACCGCGAAACATTTAAAAGCTCAATGATGCCTGCCGTCGCGGTTGGTGGTTTTGTTGGAAAAATCGGACCGCTGATCTCGAGAGTCAACGATGAAACCAGTATGCACACAACGGGCGAAAGCTTTTACCCGCCCATGTTTCCCGGTTACCAATCTGCAACAAAAGAATCTTTTACGTTTGGTTTTTCGTCTGGACTAACAGTGCCGCCTTCGCCGTTTGGCGATATGTTGACTTATACAAACACATTGGATCAAAAAACGATACTGAGAATTAGTTTTTCAAAAGCTTATCTTGGATTCATTCGCGTCAAAATGGATTTATCAAGCGATACGCTTAAATTTGTGCAGGAAAAATTCACAGATTTATTTAAAACCAGACCTGTCATCGACCTACAGGCAAATTCTTGCCACGCGCTATTTTAATTTCAAAAATAACACTGAAAATGTCAATTCAACGCATTGACATTTTCTGAATAAGACACAAAATATTCTTTGTTAAAGCCAAAGGAAATTTATGTCTGATGAAAACGTTAAAAATAATGATCAAATCGACCCTGCCGCAACTGCCACAGAGCCCATTGAAAAGAAATCCGATTTGCAATTAGCCCAAGAAGATTCGGCAAAATGGAAGAACGAATATTTATATCTTCGTGCTGAATTTGAAAATTACAAAAAAAATGCCATCAAGGAGCGCTCTGATCTGTTAAAATTTGGCGCCGAACGAATTTCGCGCGACGTTTTAGAAGTTATGGATAATTTCGAGCGAGCTTTGGAAATCAAAATTACGCCAGAAACTTTGCAAAGTTTTAAAACCGGCGTCGAGCTTACGGCGAAAGAATTAAAAGAAGCTTTAGGCAAACACGGTATTCAAGAAGTTCCCAGCCATGCTCAACCTTTTAATCCACTTCATCACGAAGCCATCAGCTCTGAAGCCACGGTTACTGTTCCGGTTGGACACGTGTCGCGCGTTTTTAAAAAACCTTATAAATTACACGACAAAATTATTCGCATGGGCCAAGTCGTTGTGGCAACTGAACCCAAAGCTCATCCTAAAGGTGAAAATTAATCGTGAGTAAAAAAGATTTTTATCAGCAGCTGGGTGTTGGTAAATCAGCGACGCCTGATGATATCAAAAAAGCATATCGAAAATTAGCGATGCAGTATCATCCCGATAAAAATCCTGGCAATAAAAAGGCCGAAGATAAATTCAAAGAAGTCACCGAGGCTTACGAAGTTTTATCGGACGTTGAAAAGAAAAAAAATTACGATCAGTTCGGCCACGCCGAAAATAATCCATTTGGTGGCGGCGGCGGTTTTGGTCGAGGATCTCAAGGCGGAAATCCTTTCGGCGGAGCCGGGCGCGGCGCTGGTGGCGCTGATCCATTCGCAGATATTTTTGGTGATTTATTTGGTGGTGCGGGCGCTGGCAGTCCGTTTGGTGGTGGGCGCGGGCGCACACAACAACAGCCAGCCAGTCGCGGATCTGATTTGCGATACACATTAACAATTTCCTTCGAAGAAGTTTTTTCAGGAGCAGAAAAAGTTGTCAGTTTTATGCGCCAAAACGGATCCAAAGAAGAAGCCGCAAAATTATCTGTAACTGTTCCCGCTGGAGTCAAAGAAGGCCAGCGTTTAAAACTATCCAACGAAGGCGATAAGCCTTCGGGAATGCCCGCGGGCGATCTGTATGTGATTGTGAACATCCAAGATCATTTATTATTTAAACGTGAAGAACACGACGTACTTTTAGATTTGCCGATTTCGTACACTGATGCAATTTTAGGAATGGATGCAGAAATTCCAACCTTGGCCGGCAAAGCTCAAATTAAAATTCCTGCAGGAACACATTCGGGACAAGCTTTAAGGCTGAAGGGCAAAGGTTTTCCAAAATTGGGTGGCATCGGCCATGGGGATATGATTTTACGATTAACTGTGGATACGCCAGCAAAAATTAATTCCCGACAAAAAGAAATCATCGAAGAGCTGCATCGCTACAACGAGGAAACTCCGCTGGTTAAATCCTACAAAGAAAAATTAGACTCTGTTTTAAAAAACAGAAAGTGAGCCCTATGAAATATTTTTACCTATTAACAATTATATTTTTTATTTCATCATGTGTAACAACAAGCGATTTAATTGAAACCCGCAGACACCAAGATCATTCACAAAAAAAATCAATTCCTGTATCTGTACCCGCAGCCACTGTGACCATTCAGCCACAAATTGTAATTAAAACTGAGAATGTTCATACCGACCCCGTTGTTCCATTTACAAATCCTACAATTGCGACTTCGACTTCGGCGACGCCGTTTTTTAAATTACCAAAAAAAGAAGTTTTAAAAAAATTAAAATCAACTGACCATTTTGCTGTTGATGCAAAAAAGGTCGGCGCCATACTGCCGCTGACAGGAAAAAATGCAAATGTTGGCCAACGCGCGCTGGCCGCGCTGCGTTTGGGCTTGGGCCTGAATGAGGCTTCAACATCATTATCCATTGCACTGTATGATTCACAAGGCGATCCCGCGCTGGCTGCCGCGGGCGTTCAAAAACTATTGCAAGACGATAACGTCATCGCCATTTTTGGTGGTTTGGGTGCCAAAGAAGCCGCGGCAATTTCTGAAAAAGCAGATTTTTTTGAAGTTCCATTTTTTACATTTTCGCAAAAATCCGGACTGACAGATAATTCTGAATTTACATTCAGAAATGCCATCACCGCCGAAATGCAGGTTGATAAATTAGCTGAATTTTCTTTTGATAAATTATCCTTAAAACGATTTGCAATTTTATACCCGAATGATGCTTATGGCGTTGAATTCGCAAATAAATTTTGGGACCAAGTTTTAGCCCGTGGTGGAGTCGTCACGGCGGCTCAAGCGTATGACCCCAAAAGTTCTGATTTAAATTTTTACGTACAAAAAATGGTGGGCACTTATTACGGCGACGACAGGCCCGATGAATACAAACAAAAAATAAAAGAACTTAAAGAAAAAAAAGCGAAAAAAATTGCCGATGGTGTGAAAAAAAATTCACGTGAAAACGAAGCGAAAGAAAGTATTCTAGACCCCGTTGTAGATTTCGATGCGATATTTATTCCAGACAGTGGCCGCGCCTTGGGGCAGGCGATGGCTTTTTTAAAATCAAATGACGTTCAAAATTTAACATATCTGGGAACTAATTTGTGGAATACGCCGGACCTAGTTCGTAGAGCTGGGCCGCATAATCAACATTTATTTTTTGTCGATACGGATTCATCTGGCGCAGAAAATACAAACAGTGAATTTTATAAAAAATATTTTGCATTAAACCAAGAAGAGCCGCAGCTATTAGAAGCTCAAACCTACGAGGCCGCAAAAATTATCCGAGAACAGCTTAATTTCGGCACCACAAGTCGTGAAAGTTTAGCTTCGAATTTGCGTTCGCTGGGGCGCAAGACCGGCGCCTATGGCGAAATACGGATGAATACGAACAAAGAACTGGAACGTGACTTAACGATTTTAACCATCGATCAAGGTGCAATTAAAAAATATTAAAATATTCTGCGTGTGGTTTAACCTTTCGCATCAAGCCTTATGTCATAGCTACCAAGAAAGCCGAAAGCTTTCTAAAACAGCACAGGAGGTGCAAAGTGGTAGCAGCAAAGACTTTAGAAACATGCAGACAAAAATTGTTAGTGTTTAAAACTGACCTACTGAATCAACTGCACAATATTAAAAATGACTTTAATCTTGTGGATAAGTCACGCGGCGACGAAAGCGATCTGGCCGTGGCGCACCAAGAAGAACACAATTTTTTAGTTACACAAGGACGCATGAAATCTCAGCTGCTTGAAATTGAATTCGCGCTTTCTCGCATGGAAAAAGGCACTTACGGCTTTTGTGAAGAAACCGACGAGCCCATCGAAACAGAAAGATTGTTAGCCATACCTTGGACAAGGTACAGTATCGAAGGCGCAGAAATCCGCGAAGCTATGACAAAAAAATCTGCTTACAAAAATGCATAAATAATTTTTATGCTAAATTTTAACTCTGCAGAATCATTCAACTGTAAAGCTGTTGAATGATTCAACACGAAATTAAAAAAGTTTTTAAATTTTTTTTGATGACACTGATTCGGTTGCGGTTAATTATTCCCGAAAGTTTCGGACAACTTTCTAAATTTCGATAATGGTGTGAAAACACTTTTTATCAGGGGGGAAATCAATGAAAAAAACCGACAACAAAGCAAAACCAGCGGACGAAAATCTTAATTTCGAGATTATTCGCGAATCCTTGTTAACGCAAAAAAGCGAAATTCTAAATCGTGATTCAGAATTTAAATCAGATCAGTCACAAGTCGGAAAATTTTCTGACGAGGCCGATCAGACTCAGCAAGAATTGCAAAACAACGTTTCAATTCATCTGCACGAACGCGAACGCAAATCATTACTGGTCATTGAAAAAACATTGTCAAAATTCACTGCGGGCACTTACGGCGACTGCGAAAGCTGCGGCGAAAGTATAGGTGTAAAGCGTCTGATCGCTCGACCTATGGCTGCTTTGTGCATTTCATGTATGGAGGATCTCGAAGATTCTCGCTCTCAAACTTCAAATTTGTTCCAATAAATATCTGCTGACATGGATGTCAGTCTTGTTTTTCAAGAAATTGTTAAAATCCGGACCTTATATCATTTAAGGATTCCTAAATTGCTCCGAATAGTTTTGTAAGAAACAGGAGCACATAATGGCAAATGATAATCAACCCGTAGAAATTCCACAAACACTTCCGATGTTACCCGTTCGCGATATCGTCGTGTTTCCATATATGATCATCCCTCTTTTCGTAGGCCGTGAAGCTTCGATCAGATCTGTCGAAGATGCGTTATCAAAAAATCGTTTGATTTTTTTAGCTTCGCAAAAAGACATCTCTGAAGAAAATCCTTCGGCTGAAACAATCTATAAAGTTGGAACTGTCGCAAAAATTATGCGAATGAGAAAACTTTCTGATGGTCGAGTTAAAATTTTAATTCAAGGTGAAGCTAAGGCTGAAATCACATCCTTCGTTAAAACCAACGGATGTTTTGAAGTCGCTGTTGAAAAATTATCTGATGTTGCTCCAACGCAAACACCTTCAGAGATTGAAGCGTTGATCAGAACAGCCAAAGAATCGATCGAAAAAATGATCGCTTACGGAAAAGCTTTATCACCAGACATATTATTAGTTCTGGATGACGTCACTGATGCCGGTCGTGTTGCAGATTTGATCGCAAGTAATTTAGGAATCAAAGTCGCAGAAGCTCAAAAAGTTTTAGAGACCAGAAACCCCATTGATCGCCTAGGTTTAGTAAATCAGATTTTATCTGCAGAGCTTGAGGTTTTACAAGCGCAAGCAAAAATTCGTGGCACAGGCCGTGGCGATGATCAAAAAAATCAACGCGAGAGTTTTTTACGCGAACAAATGAAAGCCATCAAATCTGAATTGGGCGAAAATGCCGATTCAAAATCTGAAGAGATGGATGAATTAAAAAATAAAATCACAAATTCAGGAATGCCAGAATCTGTTTTAACAGAAGCCATGAAACAAATGTCACGACTTGAGCGCATGCACCCTGACGCAAGCGAAGCCACAATGGTCCGTACATATTTAGATTTAATGGTTGATCTGCCGTGGAATAAATCAACAGATGATCTACATGATTTAAAACGTTCAAAAGAAATTTTAGATAATGATCATTATGAATTACACAAAGCCAAAGACCGCATCTTGGAATTTTTAGCTGTCAGAAAATTAAAGGCAACAATCAAGGGTCCTATTTTATGTTTCAGTGGCCCGCCAGGAGTTGGAAAAACTTCATTGGGTAAATCGATTGCCAAAGCCATGGGTCGTGAATATTTCAGAGTCGCCTTGGGCGGCGTCAAAGACGAAGCAGAAATTCGTGGTCACAGACGAACTTATGTCGGCGCAATGCCCGGAAAAATTATTCAAGCCTTACGCCAATGTAAAACAAATAATCCAGTGATTGTCTTGGATGAAATTGACAAGATGGCCTCGGACCAGCGCGGCGATCCAGGTTCGGCGATGCTTGAAGTTCTTGATCCAGAACAAAATTCATCGTTCCGTGATAACTATTTGAATGTAGATTTCGATTTATCAAAAGTTTTATTTATCGCAACAGCAAACGTTGTTGAAAACATTCCAGCACCACTACGTGACCGTATGGAAATGATTTATATCCCCGGTTACACAGAAAACGATAAATTATTAATTACGAAAAAACATCTTATAGACAGACAAATCGAAGCCAACGGAATCACCAACGAAAATATTTCGTTCACTGACGAAGGCATTAAATTTCTGATCGGAGGATACACTCGCGAAGCTGGTCTTCGAAATCTTGAACGCGAAGTGGGTTCAATTTGCCGAAAAGTGGCAAAGAAAGTTGTTTTAGAAGAAGCCAATTTTGTTCAGATCACTGAAAAAACTGTTCCTGAATTATTAGGCCCTGTCAGATTCATGCGCGAAGACAAACAACTTGAAGCCTGTGTGGGCGTTGTTCAAGGTCTGGCATGGACACAAGCCGGTGGTGAGGTTTTATTGATCGAAGCCTTAAAGATGAAGGGGAAAGGTTCATTGATGTTGACCGGCCAACTGGGCGACGTCATGAAAGAATCTGCACACGCAGCAATGTCGTATGCAAAAGCTCATCAAGAAGAATTGGGTATTGATCAAGAAATGTTTGAAAAATTTGATATTCACGTTCACTTACCAGCAGGTGCAATTCCCAAAGATGGCCCGTCAGCAGGTATCACTTTAACAACAGCGTTGGTCAGTTTATTAACTGGCACACCTGTCAGAAATGATATCGCAATGACTGGTGAAGTCACTTTACAAGGACGCGTGCTGCCAGTGGGTGGAATTCGTGAAAAATGTTTAGCAGCATTAAACCTTGGAATCACAACTGTGATTATTCCATTGGCTTGCGCTAAAGATCTTGAAGACATCCCCGTTGTTTTCAAAGAGCGTATGAATTTTATTATGGTTGAAAATTTAGACGAAGTTTTTGCTGTGGCTTTTGATAAAACAGATCGTTTTGCAAATAAGAAAACATCAAATCAAAAACAGCAACAAAAAAAAGCTGCAACAAAATCTGTTGCCGCTTAATAGACGATTTATTTTAGAACTGGAGACAGCATGAAGACATTAAATTTATTTTTACTGGCTTTGTTCGCTGTCTGCACATTTTCTGCAGCTGCTTCTACGGCTGAAAAAAATAATTCAGATTATAATTATAAAGACTATTGGGTTCAGACTGATTGGTATTCAAATAAATACGACAAGTCTGAGTTTAAAATGTATCAAAAAAATAATTTAGTCCTTAAAGACGTAATAAATTCTACGGTATCGATCACAAAAAATTCAAAGGAAAAAAAATCCGATGTTTTAACATTGTTTAAAAAATCCACGCGAATTCCCGAAGAGAAATGGCACACAGAAAGTATTGACGGCCTTGAAATTTACGAAGGTGTTTCAATTTCTGATGGCGCTTTGTACCGAATTGCTTTTAATCCTAAGAATAATGAATTTTCAACAGCCTCTGTAAAAACACGTTATTTATTACCGTCGTATTTAGAAGCTCACATGATTCAAGTCGAGTTGTTAACAGGCGCGACAGAAAACAAAAAACCAAAGGGCACTTCGTTTTTTAATTTATTTATTCAGTCTGCTTATGCGCAAAGCTTTGGAAACGTCACTGTAAATTTAAACACAACGGCGCTGACTGGCGCGCTAGGTAACGCAACAACCGCCTTAACAGGATCGGTCGGCCAAGTTTCTGGATCGCTTTCAAGTGTTGCTGGTGCAATTTCACAAAACGCCACAGCCACAGGTTCGCTAGCGAATCCAATTAATAATTTAGCTGGTTCGGGTAATAATATCGCAGACAGTTTGAATTCCATAAACAATTCAGCAAAAAATTTAGTAAGCGCACAAAACATCGCAAAGGGCGCAGCTATCGCTGGAACAGTTTTTGGCGTGACTTCATCATTAGCATCAATGGCTACACATTTTTTATCTAATGTTGCGATGGACGGCTTTCGAACATTATTTTACGAAGCCACCGGAGAATTTAAACCCGAAGAACGTGATCGCAGATTAAAAATGTTTGAATCCAGCATGAAAATCTTCAAAGATGGCCAAAAACCGTTTACCGATATGACTATCAAATTAAATTTAATGTCAGATGCGTTAATGGATTTCGCTGGCGGCACAACATTCGAAGGTGTTTTAGCTGGACTTCAAAATCGATTGGCCGAAGCACAAAAGCGAAAAACAGAAGCCGGTCTTGATTGCGAAAGCTGTTCTGCTGCCGCTAGTGTTGAAATCAAACAACTCGAAGAGGCCATCAAGGCCGTCAGCCAAAAAACGGGTGTGATGACAAAAAATCAAATTGATAAAACGTGTTCGAATTTAGACGATTTATTTACGTCGTGGGTTGATACAGAATTTACTTTGTCAAATGCGCGACGAATTGTAATCACTGATTTACAGGTTTATGTCGGTCACGTTGTCAGCAGCACGCAATCAAATTCTGCGTTTCAAGAAAGTCGAAAGCTTTTAAATTCTTGTAAAAAAGATTCAGAAAAAAACAAGGCTGATATTTTGCGACAATTAAACGGACAAAATTGTGACGGCGCAAATGCAACCACAGATATGTGTATTAAGTTCTGGTCTGCTCAGGGCATCATCGAAGATTGTGAACAAATGACTTCAAATAAATTTACAGAAAGCGATTCCGCACATTTAGCCGAATCTGCACGCGACCAAGTCAGAACCTTTCGCCGATTTTCAAAAACAATCGCCGATGAAACTTGTGATCGTAAATTGCAGTCTTGCCAGGGCCGATCTATGCGACCGATCCGAAAAGAAGTGAATGAAAAATTATCTAAGATTGCAAAAGTTTGCACAAACACAGCTTTCGCTGAAAAGTTTCAAGAACAGGCGGCCCAAAGTGCAGAACCTGTTGCTAAAAAATGTGTGCAAGCATCGCCAAGTCTTCTAAGTTGGTTAAAGAATTTACTTTGTTCAGAAAAATCTGCCGCCATAGGTGCGCAAAACAGTTTGTACAATTAAATACGCCGATAACAATTTTATTTATTGCCCGTAATTTTTTCTTTTGCCCAATTGAAAATTCCAGATTTTTTTTGAACTGTCGGTTCCGCTATAGCATCATTTTTTTCTGTTATTGTGATTAAGCGATGTTGTTCAGGTGCATTTTCTTTATTTACTGGCTCCGCAGAAGTATTTAGTGTTTTATTTTTCATTGGCTTAAATGTGACAATGTGGCCATCACCTGGCCGGTCTCCGGCTACATAAATTTTTAATATTTTATTGTATTCAAGTGTGTACCAGTCATCTTTTTCGACGCGCTGACCATTCGGCGTAAACGTTAATTCTTTTTTATCGCGCAGGACATAACCCAATGTGTTGCTTGGCTTCGCATCATAGTTAAAGTTTGTTTTCGCAATTTTTACTTTGGCGACGCTGTTGCGATCAGTAAAATAATAATAAACATTTTTCTTTTCTAATTTAAAGCCTAACTTTTGAAGCTCACCGAAAATATTAATTTTAGTTAGCGCCGCATAGCTAAAAATTTCATCTTGGGTTTTTGCAGTTTCAATGACATTTTCAAGCTTTTGATCAGCAAAAACAGCCGCCGATAATAAACACAAAATTAAAATGATTTTTTTCATAGACTTCAGTATGAACTGAATTATTGATTTCTTAAACGGTCGTTTTCAGATTCCAAGACCTTGATCAGAGTTTTTAAATCTGAAATGTCTTCTTTCAAATTTAAAATTTGAACTTCTTTGTCTTGTAAAACTTGGGTATAGGCTTTTTTTAAATCGGCCAACAAACGATTTGCTGCTGTTATGACAGATTCACCAGATTCTGTTGCTGCTGCCAAAGTTGATTTCGTTTCTGGCGCTGTAGGTTCCACAGAAACCATGTCGCGACTTAGGGAGGGGCGATGGGTTTCTGTAGTTGCTGCAACTTCAGAATCTAAAATCAAATACTTTCCGTCGTCCAAGCGATACTCAATATCGGATGCTTTTATTTTTCGTCTTAACGTTGAAATACTCACTTT
>JAYTMM010000023.1:0-17819 GCA_043728555.1 Pseudobdellovibrionaceae bacterium | reverse complement strand
TCATAAATAAACGCATCGTCGTCATAAAATCCCCCTCGATTTAAAGACAGCAATAGTTGCTTTTTAATGTTGCTTGTAACTTATTTTTTACAGTTACTTTTGAATTGGGTGTGTTCTAACAGCAACATGTTCATTGCGCAATTTTAAAAATTGAATTTGAATATATTTACAATTTAAATAACAATAATTGTTTGTATTGACGAATTAATTTTATCTAAAATTTAAGCACATATTTAACACACTGAACACGAGGTCATCATGTCTGATAACGTAAAAAATTTTAATCATCATCTTTGGTACACCGAAAGCGAAGGCATTATCACAATCGGAATTAATGATGACGGTCTTGCTGATATCACAGAAATAAATTCTGTAGATCTTCCGCCTGAACAAGAAAAAGTTGATACCGATTTAGCGTTCGGCAGTATCGAAACAGATGATGGAACATTAGATTTATTTTCTCCAATTGAAGGTACAATCATCGAAGTGAATTCTCAAGTGCTTGATGACCCATCAATTATTATGGAAGACCCCTACGAAGAAGGCTGGTTGGTCCGCATCGAAGCCGACGGAGAAATTGAAGACGTCGAAGAAGATGATGAAGACGATGATTTGGATGAAGACGACGAAGAGGAAGAGTCTGACGAAGACGATGAGAAATAATTCGTCCAGCGTTGAATCTTTCACCAAAAAACCTTTATTTTATTTTTTAATCTGTTCGGTGATCTGGGGAATAACTTGGATAGCTATTAAATACCAAATACATTCCATCAACGGCAGCGCAGCCGTCTTTTACAGATTTTTCTGCGCCAGCTTGATCATGTTTGCACTCTGTTTTTATAATAAAGAAAATATAAAATTTGATCACAAGTTTCATTTCAGATTTATCAGCCAAGGATTTTTTATGTTTTGTCTGAATTTTGTTCTGACCTACTGGGCAACTTCGATGGCCAGCTCAGCCTTGGTGGCATTGGCTTTCACGTCATTGATATTTTTTAATATGTTCGGTGCCAGAATTTTTTTAGATATTCCATTCGAAAAAAAAGTTATTTACGGTGCTGCCATCAGTTTTTTAGGAATGGCACTTATCACGCTGAATGAATACGAGCACATTGCTTTACAGCCGTTATCTGTTTGGGGATTTTTATTAAGTGTCGCCGCTACACTGTCCGCCTCTGCTGGAAATTTAATTTCAACAAATAATCGCAGACTGAAAATACCGATCTTAGCCAATAATGCATGGGGCATGCTGTATGGTTCAGTTTTTACTTTGATGTTTTGTTTATTTATGCACAAAGATTTATCGATCGCATGGTCATGGCCATTTGCGATTTCATTTTTATATTTAGCTGTTTTTGGCACAGTAATTTCATTTTGGTCGTATTTAAAATTAATAGATCTTGTTGGCCCCGCAAAGGCAGCTTTTACCAGCGTATTATCACCAATGATCGCCTTGGGTGTGTCTACGCTGTTCGAAGATTTTCAATGGAGCTTGATTTTATTTTTTGGCGTTGCCTTGTGTATTATCGGAAATATCGTAGCACTCGCAAGGCTTAAAAAATTTAATTAAAATGCGTTTCATGATTTACCTCGTTCACTTTATTTTCAAAAGCGGCTTCATCTAATACTATTTTTCCAATTTGAAAGGCCAATTCACAAATAATCGGCCCCAAAAACAAACCCGAAAAACCGAATAAACTTAACGATCCGACCAATGCCAATAGTGATACAAACGGATGCGCCCCCGCGCTGCCTTCGCCCGTCAGCATATATGTTTTAATAATGTTATCTATGCTAGCTGCGATCACAGCAGCAGCACACAAAACAACTCCGCCGACAATATTACCATTCATAAAACTAAAAATAATTAAAATGACAGACAATGGCGCAGATCCAATCACAGGCACAAACGACATAAAAAATACAACCATAAATAAAATCATAAAATCTGTATAGCCCGCAAATAAACACGCAATTGAAATAACCAAAGCTTGGGCCGTGGCCACAATAACTGTTGAAACTAAAACTAAATTGCACACGCGCTGAATCAAATACTTCAATTGGTCAATTTGCGTTTCAGAAAATAAATTCGATCGATTGAACCAATTTTTAAAATAATCAGTCTTCGTTAAAATTAAATATAAGCTGATGATAAATATAAAAAAGTTAACAATCACTGACGGCAGCTGAGTAATCATTGAAGTCAGAGCTGGTAAAACAACTTCCGATACTTTTGAAACGATCACGTTTAAATCAAAATACGAAGAAATATCTACACCCAACTGTGCCGATAGACTTTGAATCCAGCTATTAAGGGCTTGAACCACAGATTCAAATTTTTGGTAAATTGGCAACTGGCTTAGGTTGCCAGCTTCAATTTTATTAATCTGTGAAATCCCATTAAATATCAACACAAATACAGGCACACAAAAAACGGCCAATATCGCTGATAACAAACCAGCGACCAGCGTTTTCTGTTTTTTTAATTTTGGAAATTTACGTTTAATTTTTTGAATCAACGGATACAGTGCGAATGCAAATAAAACTGAAAACAGCAATGGCCCCTTAAACGGCCAAAACAGTAACGCGAAAATAAAATAAATAATGAGCACTAATACTTTTTTGTAACTTTGAAAGTAACTGAGCATTTTTTCCTTCCGAATTAAAAAAAATTCACCTAGAATTAATCATGCCTACGATCCTTGGAATATCAATATGAATTCTGATAGAGCGAAAAATACCGAAAATAAAATTTTCTGCATTTTACCATGGGTTCATATGCAACTTCGCCAAACTGGCGATGCTTACCCCTGCTGCCGAGTCAGCGAAAAGCATAGCTACGGATCAACGCGTACCGAAAGTATCGATCAAATTTGGAATTCGGAAAATATTAAAAAAATTAGAACAGATATGCTTGACGGAAAGCCACAAAAATTTTGTACAGATTGTTATAATTTAGAAAAAATTGGCGATTACAGTTATCGCCAAATGGCTAATGATGAATTTGCAGATTCAAAAAATACTGTTATCAGTACTAAAAATATTGTAGCCAAAAAAAGTGATTTGCAATTTCTTGATCTGCGATTTTCGAACATCTGTAATTTTAAATGCAGATCCTGCAACCCCGACAGCAGCTCAAGCTGGCACGACGACTATCAGAAGGTTTACCCAAATTGGATAGCGGATGAAAAAATATTGAAAATTGAAAAATGGGCGCCAGATATTTTAAATCAAATTGAATCGCAGTTGCCATTTTTGCAAAAAATTTATTTTGCCGGTGGCGAGCCCCTCATTGATAAAAACCATTATTTAATTCTTGAAAAATTAATTGAAATTGGTCGAACTGATATTTTACTGAGCTACAATACAAATATGTCGCACATTAAACATAAGAAATGGGATTGTCTCAGGCTGTGGTCAAACTTTAAAAATGTTCAAATCAGCGCTAGTATCGATGCTATCGGCAAACCTTTGGAATTAATTCGCAAAGGTGCGAATTGGGATGTGATTTGGAAAAATATTTTTTCAGTGAAATTATTCTGCCCTTGGATAAAGTTTAATATCTATCCGACTATTAGTATAATGAATATTTTTAATCTGACTCAAACAATTCAGTTTTTTATAGATAAGAAAATAATTTTAAATTCTGGAAACATTAAGCTCAATTTATTAAATGATCCTGATTATTTAAATGTAAATATCCTCACTGCTGCAGAAAAAAATGTGGTTATTTCAAATTTAAGAATATATTTAGATCAGCTGAAGAATAGTTGTGATCTTGATTTATATGAACATTTAAAGAAAGAATTTTTAATACTGAATAATTTTTTATATCCTGATTTATCACATCTGAGACCTGCTTTCAGAAAATATACTTTTACACTGGACAAATCCCGTACTGAAAAAACAGCTCAAGTTATACCAGAACTATTCAGTCTACTTTATGAAAGTTAAGTTACTTATATATCTGTTTAAAATTTTTAATGAATCGATTCGAAGTCTGTATTTGTTCGTTTTTTATATCTTTAAATACACCTGTAAATTATTTGGAATTCGCGTTTGGACAAGAAATAGTATTTTAAACAATAGCTTTAGGGCTTTTAAAAGTGATCTAGATATTTCGGCTTATTTTAAAAACACAAGGGACGAAAATATGTTTTTGTACATTTACAAGATGTACAAAAATCTTTTTCCGTGGCTTGGCGAAGTGAATGCTTATGACACAAAAAAAATTGAACTCATTAAAAATGGTGACTTCAATATTCTGCTTTTAGAGCGAGATCCCCAATTAATTGAAATACTGAATTTAAGCCGCTCTAATTGCAGCACATACGATGCTACGACTTTTTTAATTCGCGCAGTTCAAAGCGACTATCACAATCTGCAACAGAACCCGCTTCGCCGAATCTTGAAGTGGGAAAATCACATTATTGCAGTTAATAAGAAATTGGATGCTCATTTTTTGATGATTGGTAAAGCAGATATTTTGTCACAAATTTTGAATATAGTTTTAAATATTTCACAAACAGAAAAGCAATATGAAAAGTATCAGTTAGCGATGGCTCTGGAGATGTTTAAAAACAATCATCTGATCGAACACACACGCGAATACTTATCAAATGAAAAAGTTGTTTGGAAATACTTGCCGCAAGAAATTTATCGCAACAAAAATTTAAACGTTCCGATACTAGACCCCTCTGAAGTCTTGTACTTGATATCTCAGGTTCAATGGGAGCTGCTTGGCTTAATGACGATGGCCTTCGGAACACAGGCCAGAAAGAATTGCCTACAGGACATTTTGTGTTTACAAAATTTTTTGATTGGCATTGTTTCTAAAAACCAATACTCCGATATAGTTCGAATCTTAAAAATGTCTTACGAAGTAGAGACAATCTTAAGATCAATTTAATAAAAATATTTATATCAAATTAACTAATCTTTGATCGGGTAAAAATTTCTATGCTGAAAAAATGGCGATTTTATTATTTTTTCAATTAATTTTTTAGTTTGCTGTTCTTTTTTTAACTGCATGGCCCATATATAAATTTGGGTTAAAATTTGCTTGTCGTCATTTTTTAAATTTAAAGACTTCAGTATCAACGGATCTGTTTCAACCTCAATACCCGTCAAAAATTTAAAATAACGTTTCGTTTGGCACATATAAAAATCATCCAGCTTCGAAAGTTGGCCGCCAAGATCATCCAGATTTTTATAACTCTGATCAACTTCGCGACCTTGAAAGTCACGAAGCCTCAATCTTCCTGTTGGAGCCGCAAATGCGTAGGGATGGTCTTTTCGTTGAAGTAGTTTTGAATCATTCACTGATCTTAAATAGCTAAAGCCAATTTTGCTGTTTTTAAGAAGATTTTTTTCTGTATCAAAGTCTAATCCACCCGTCGCATTAACTCCGCCCTGAACATCACGTATCGCGCCTGCAAATGTATCCATCGTTGCATGGCACTGCACACAACTTTGCGTTTTAGAGAATGAATTTTTTGAATTCGGTGCGATATATTTTTTAGCATCATCAATTTCTAGTACTGGCAAATTACGACACAATACATCTTTGATAACTGATCTTGTCCATCGACGAGAAATTCGCACATCACCGTCCTGAATGACGCCCACTTTATCACCCATATTCAAAAGTAAATACGTCGAACTTCCAATCAACCCGCCGCCAAAATGCCTTTGCAGTGCAGTTGTTGTATTTTCATAAAATTTTTCATATTGAATATAATATTTTTTTAAAAAATAAGGTGTGTTGTTTATTTTAATTCCACGCAATGCGCCTCTAGGAGCATGCGGCAAATCTGTTTCTATTTTCGTCCCATCATCATAAAAAAGCCCAATATGATCCCATGGATGAAATTGTCCCGAGTACGGGTTGCGCGAAAGCAAATATTCATTGGTATTTTTTTCGTCTCTGATGGGGGAAAAAATTTCTTTGCCTACTAAGGTTGAAGATATTTTTTCATTTTTAAACAATGCGCTTGAAAGCACATAACCCATTTGCTCAAAATCAGAAAATTCACCTGTTCCGAAATTTTCTCCACTGAATGAAAAACTATAAGCGTCAAACCAACTTGAATGCAGCATTTGAAAAGTCAGCATTAATCGTTGTGTTTCAAATGCAGATAAATTTGGATGAATCAAAATTCCGCCGTCATCAAAGTGAGCCGCATCAACCAAATCAACACAGGCAACTTCAGCTGAAATCGAACCCGAAATAATTTTTTTAGCTATCGGGTTTTCAATGCTCAATGGATATCTTATCAACATTTGATAACATCGACGATACAAATCGATGCCCTTCAAAGATTCATCAGTTCCTAAAGAAAACTTAATTTTTTTATTTTCGATCAAAAAATTTTTTGTCCAATTTTTATCTTGCGAACGAGCTGATTCTAAAAGAAATAAAAAGCTGATAAATAGAAGAATATTTTTTAAATACATCACAATAACTGCCATGTTGGAGTTCTGCATAAAGATAAAATAACGTTATTCCAGTTTTTTTCCAATTTGGCTTCATTCAGCCATTTTTGATTGATCGGTTTGCTCGGAAAAAAAGCGCCAAAGACAACCTTCATATTTGCCTCATTCAATTCCGTTATATTTAAATTTTTTAAAAAATATTTGAATATGTCTTTTGTGTTAACCAGCTCGGCGCATGTTTTCTCTAGTAAAACTATAGCCAACACATCCCGTTCAATATAATAATCCAGTTTTGAACTTGGCCCCTCGTCTGGGCACTGTCGCTCTTCATCTGCAATTTGAATTTTTCCGTCTTGGTTTTTATAAACCTGACCGTAGGGGTCACAAGGTCCACCCCACAAACTTGGTCGCAGTAAAATATTTTTCTTAACCACAGATTTGCTCTGCGGTCCGAATAAATTTGTTAAAAAATAATAAACGCCCTCATGATCCATTTTAGGTTGGCGAATTTTAATTGCTTCTCCAGAAAATAATTTTACAGAAAATGTAAGAGTTAATAATAAAAATCCAAATCTCATATACATCTATATATTTTTTCCTTTGGATATCGCAGGGACTATAAAGCCGTTTTCAAACTTAAGCAGCGAAGCCTTATTTGGAGTCAATGTTGGCAACCCCATACAATGAGCCACCGTCGAAGAAATATTTTCATATGTCAAAAATCCCTGATAGACTTCTGACATTGGTGCACCGTGCCCCCAAGTTCCAAAAGATTTTTGATTCGATTCTGTTTTTATAGAGTCCTTTAAAATGTCTCCTAAAATAAATGGTCCTTTAATTTTTCCGCTCAAAAAGCTGGTCGTATTGCCATCAATCCCATGATCAGATCCATCGCTCATATCGTTAGGTTCACGATCAAATTCTGAAGCGATATGAAGTAATGTTGAATCAAAAATCTGATTTTCTTTAAGCTCATCAATCAACACGACAAGACTAGCTGAAAAAACTTGAAAAAATATGCTCGTGTGCAAAAAATTGGGCACTGTTCCGATCGGGTGCGCATCAAACCAACCGCTTCCACCATCTTGCGTATTTATTTTAAATTTCTGAGGGTCCGTATTTTTTCCGAAGACAAATTCTTTTTTATCAATCGATTGCAAAAGAACATTTTCTAAAGAACCCAGACACATAACTAACGATTGACTGACTTGTTTTTTAAGTAAAAATTCAACAAGTGCAAACTGATACGGTAAATCTTTGAAATGCGATGATTCTATCGATTTAATCAAATCGTCATTCACCAAAACAACATCGTTCATAAAGCAATATGGGGCGATCAGTTCATCAATTTTTTTTTGCGAATTAATGTCAGAATTTTTCAGTGATTTTAAATTAAATGCGGGCATTGGCTTTGCCGTCAATAGCGGGTGACGATTTGTTACTATTTGCCGTTCTAGATCATAGTATCGTTTATAAATTTCAAGAAAATCATTTTTTGCTGTCGCCATTGTAAGCTCTAGCAATTTTTTTGCTTTAATTCTTTTCTCTTTATAGTTCGGAATATGGGGCTGATCTTTTCGAATTTCAGCCTCTACGATATCTAGCAATTGATCACTAGATTCATCAGTCGCACCGCCATCAGCACCACTGAAAATAAAATCAAATGGATTTCCAATTCCTGCAGGAATAACCATTGTACCCACTCCTGCTTCAGAGCGATATGCAAGTGGCGCCATTAAATCCCCACCTCTGCGCTTTACCCAGCCAATTGACGCCAGCGGAGTGTCGCTTCGATCTGCCAACTGACCAGTGATGCTAATTCCACCAGCCTGCGGAGCCACAAGGCGACGATTGTTAAAGCCGTGACCATCTCTGAGCATGCGAACTCCACGAATATTACCCCAATACGGCAACAACTCTGTCGCCGTTCGCGTTTTACCTTTGTGATCTGTGAACGGTAAATTCCAAATTAACGGCAGACCAAATCCATATTTAAAATCTGGTTCGTATGAAAATTTATGACCATCAAATCTGTCGACAATATATGGATGCGGTAAAAATGAAGAATTGATGTTTGGCTTAAGTATCAAGTCGAATAACCAACGCGATGGAGCCTCTGCTAAATTAAATTGAACATAGTTTTTCAGAAATTCTTTTTTTTCAGGAGCCACTTTTAGAGATTTGTCCCAAGCTGAAGCAGCTAAAGCTAAAAATGGATTCATGCCAACCGTAAAGCCTAACATGTTCGAAAGCAGATTTCGTCTTTTCATTACTTTAATAAAATACAATCTTAATATTTTATTGTCTACTGTAACCTAAAAATTTTTATCAAACTGGATCTTTATAATTTGTATTAAAATTAAAAATCCATCTCTGAACACTCGAAGCTTTTTACCTTGGCTTGTCGTCCGAGATTTATATGAAACCGGAACCTCAATCGGTCGATGACCTCGTAGAATCATTTTAGCCAAAAGCTCTGTATCAAAATCAAAGCCATCACAATTAAAAGTTATGCCTTCTATATTTTTCTTTAAAAAAATTTTAAACATAGACTGGGAGTCCGTGATATCAGTTTTACAAATCAAACAGAACAACTTATTGATAAACACTGAGCCTAAGTTAACCAGTAACAAGTGGATCAAGTTTTCATTGGATTTTTTAATTTTCCACGTTTTTAAACCCAAGTATCGACTTCCAATAACAAGCGTTGTTTTTCCGTCTAACAAGGGCTGTAACAGCGCTGGATAATCACTGGGCTGATATTCAAAATCCGCATCTTGGATAATAACTATTTCACCTCTAGCGCATTTTAGACCAGCTCGTACAGCATAGCCCTTGCCTTTGTTGCTACTCATGAAAATACATTGAAAATTACTTTTACCCGAGTAGTGACGAACAATTTCAGTTGAACCATCAGTACTGCCCGAGTCGATAATTATAATTTCAAAATCACACGGCAGCATTGTACTTACGATTCTGTGAATAACCTGATCCAGATAAAGAACCTCATTATACACAGGAATAATAATGCTTAATTTTATTTTATGTATTGTGTTTTCATATTCTAACAAAATGACGATATTCCTTGCATTCAATGGACCTTAATTTTATTCTTTTTTTTAATCTATGAAATCATATTATGTTATTTCGTCAACTGAAGGTTGCGCAACAAATTTACAAGAAAATAACAGTTATCGTAAAGATTACGAAGCTGCTGGATATAAAGCCTCGCAAAGCGCCGCTTTGGCTGATGTCATTTTAGTGAATACTTGCGCTTACAGTCAGCAGATGGAGACTCGTTCAACAGATATGATCTCTGAATTTAAAAAAAAATACCCGAATGCTGAGGTTGTTGTCGCGGGCTGTTTACCAAAAATTAATCCTCAGTTAATGAAAACTGAATTCAAGAATGTTGAAATTAAATCATTACCTAATCTGGTCCAGTTCTCGGATAGCAATCAATTTGATAAGATTGATTTTGAAAACTTATCTGACAAACATCGACTTGTCGTAAAAGCTCGCCCCATATATTTCGCGATCGAAAAATTTTTGAAAATTAAATTCAATCCGCTTCATAATATTTTCAAAACAGTTATTGTTAATGAGGACTTTCATCTTGTCACAGCCTCAACGGGATGCCTTGGCAAATGTACTTTCTGTGCTATTAAGCGCGCAAAGGGCAGCTTACGCAGTCGCCCGATGCAAACAATTATTTCCGAGTTCGAACAAGGGCTTCAGCATAACAAGAAATTATTTTGGCTGCTCGGTGATGATATAGGCTGCTGGGGGATTGATTTAAATTTAAAAATTTCTGATTTACTGCAAAGTATGATTGATATTCAGAAAGAATTTAAAGTCGTATTAAATTATTTCGATCCTCACTACTTGCAAGCGGATACAGACAGACTTATTTCTCAATTATCAAATGCAAAATTTATTGGTTTAAACATGCCGATCCAATCTGGCAGTCAGCGAATTTTAGAAAAAATGGCACGTAATTATGATTTAAAACATGTCTATAAAACGATTGCAGAAATAAAAACAAAAAATCCAGCCGTTGCAATCAAAACGAATATTATCGTGGGTTTCCCAGGCGAAACATGGTCAGATTTTTTTAAAAGCGCTTGGTCTATTCGTCATTTTGATGCGATCTTAGCCCTAAAGTTCACACCCAGACCACAAACACCCGCTGCGCTAATGCAAAATCAAGTTCCAGAAACTATTAAAATTGCCAGAATGGCAATGATCAATATCTTAATATTGCGTAGACATATTTGGGTCAGCATCTCGTCACTGTTTAATATTGAAACAGTGTGTTAGGTCAAGATCGAATAGAAAAGTTACAGCATAATCCAATTGTAAAAAAATAAAAAGCTGTAAAAATAATTAGATGACTACAATCAACTTTAAAAATGAAAATATTATTGCGTCAAAAGATCTAGTTTCTCGTAAAAATCAAGATGGTACAGTCATAGTCATGAAGCTGGATGATAACAATTTATTTTTTAAACTCAGTGGCTTGTCTGCAGCTATTTGGAATTTAGTTCAAACACCAAATACATTTCAAACTATATCAAATACTTTAAAAGCAAAATACCCTGATGTCGCCACTGTCGAAGTAGATTTAACAAGCTTTCTTCAAAATCTTTGCAAGTTCGAACTTATCCAGTCCACGACAGAGCAAATCCCTAACGATAAAGAATTCTACTGCATACAAATTTTAACTGAATTTAATCATATTTATTCTACTTTAGAAATTAAATCTTTTAACCTCGAACAAATCGAACAAGAAGTTTTAAACAACAGTATCTATCTTGATGTCTTTGCTGGATCAGACTTAAGATTAAAAAATAATATTAAAAATATTGAGCACTCTTTATCTAAAGTTTGTACGCTTGATGGAATTCACTTCGACTGGAATGAAAAAGCAATGACCGAGGGCGCGCGCAATTCTGAAATGCCAAAAACAGGTCTTATTGCTCAGCAAGTTGCAGAAGTTTTCCCAGAGCTTGTTAAAAAAGATGCCGCGACTCAAAATTTAACTGTAAACTATACACAATTGATTCCACATCTAGTTGAAAGCATCAAGGATCTGAAATCACAAATTGAAGTCCTTAGGCAAGAAATTAAAATATTAAAACATTAGCCCATGGATTTTTAAATGGCTCTAGATTTTAAATACTCTAAAGAGGTCGAGCTTTATCACGAAAAATTGGGTTTATCTAAAAAATTCTGTGCAACACCATTTACAACGCTGCTGTTAGAGCCCGATGGAAAAGTTGGTGCTTGCAGACAAAAGGGTTCTAATTTCCCCGTTGGTCAGATTCAAAATCAAAGCTTTGAAGAAATTTGGAACGGTCAGTTTATCAAACATTGGCGCCAAGAATTTATAAATGGTGATCCGCAAATTTGCAAAACAGATACTAAGGATAAAGAGTGTCACCATTGTCCTGATTACGGACAACTGATTGATTCTGCAGAAATAGCAGTTCATCAAAATAAAAAACCAAGTCGCCTGGCTTTTAATTTTAACGGACACTGTAATCTTGAATGTAAAATGTGTGATGTTTGGCAAAAACCAAATGGTCTATATGATGAATTAAACTTTTGGGATCAACTGAAAAACTGGATTCCCGATCTCGAAGAAATCGAACTTCTTTCAGGTGAACCTTTTATTCAAAAAGACACCTACAAATTAATCGACCTGATCAGCGGCCAAAAACCCGATGCAAAGTGGATTATTACAACAAATGCAAATTGGATCTTGAATTCAACTATTAAAGAAAAATTAAATAAAATAAAATTTAAAAATATAATCATCAGCCTTGATTCAACGAACGAGTTAACGTATTCAAAAATTCGAAGAAAAGGTGATTTTCAAAAAGCCCTAAATACGTTGCGACAACTTAAAGTCTACGAAGCCGAGCGAATTTCTATGGGCCGCAGCCCATTAAATATAAAAATAAATTTTTTATTTCAACGCGACAATTGGCAAGAACTTGGTCTTATTTCTGAATTTTCTAAAACTGAAAATGTAGATTGTTTTCGTACATTTTTATATGTGCCGTCAGAACTTTCTTTACTGACATTAAGCTCTGAAGAAAAACAGTCAATTTTAGATTGGTACTTTAAACATATTGATGTCGATAATTTAAAAAATTGCATGCGTGTCATACGACCACTCATCGACAGTCTCGATAAAATACATCGAGTTTATTACATCAAAGAATTTCACGAAAAAATGGGACTCATCTAAAAATGCCTGCGCATAAATTACCTCTTGCGATTGAAATCGAAATTAATTCAGATTGTAATTTAACATGCAGTTATTGTCCGAATTCAAAAGCTCGACGAATAGAGACCGGACACATGCCCGTCGAATTGTTTGAAAAAATTATGATTCAATTGTCTGACGCCAATTACGTAGGCCGGATCTCTTACCATTTTTACAATGAGCCGACCCTGTCGCCGAATTTAGCTCTTTTTATTAAAATGACGCGTAAATATTTACCTGAATCACGAATAGTCATTTATACAAATGGGTTACTATTAACAGATCAAAAAATTCAAGACTTTGAAAATATGGGCGTAAATCAATTTATTATCACCGAACATATTAAAACTAAATTGTCAGATTTAAATATCGAAAATTACACAACCAAAGAACACACTCAAACACGCGTTAAATTTGATACGTATAAAAATATTAATTTTTCAAACAGAGGTGGCCTATTACAAGTTGGTGAAAAAATAAGTCAGCCTCTGACCACGCCCTGTTTTATTCCACATAGCGTGATGGTTCTGACCGTTAAGGGCAACGTCGTTGCTTGTTATGAAGATTTTTTTCAAAAACACAACATGGGTAACATCACTGAAAAAAATATTGTTGATATCTGGAATTCAGAAAAATACGTTGATTTCAGAAATGATTTAAAATCTGGGTACAGAGAAAAATATGATGTCTGTAAAAAATGTAATAATAAAAATATTTTTGTTTAGAAAATGAGGCACATGAATTTAGATTACGAATTACCACTGGCACATCGACTTATTTCATCAGCGATTTTTGTTCTGCAACATGTTTTCAATTCAAAAACGTTAGAAAATATCCGAAAAAAAAATGCGAACTCTGCCATCAATTTTCTAAGGCAAAAATTAAAATCGGAAGGACGCACGTTGGGTCATAAAATTGACATTGACCGTATCAATGCTGATGCCGAAAGTGAATTCGTCAAAAATTATTTAAATAAAAATCAGCCCGTAATATTCGAACAAGCCGCTAAAGATTGGCCCTGCACCCAGAAATGGAATTTGCAGTATTTAAAAGAACACTATGGCGATATAACTCTACCACTCTATGAAAGCAAAGGACTTGTTGAGAAAGAACATGACGAAACAGGCGATCAAATAGAACCAGTTTTGGTCGAAGAAATTAAAGCCAGAAATTTTGTTGATCAGATTATCGCTGGAAAAAATAAATATTTGCGGTTTAGCCTTATCTTAGAAAATTATCCTGAATTGATTAATGACTTTAATAACATTTGGCTGAAGCGAATGGGAAAATGTTTTTTGGGCGTTGGTTACCAAACATTTCTGGGGTCAGCACAAAGAATAACACCGATACATGCAGGCCCCACAGCTTTTTTATATGTGATGGTTGATGGTGAAAAAAAATGGTCGCTTTTTTCTGCTCACTCTGCTGCGCTCATCAATCCACAAACGGCTGGCAGAGTTTATAATTTTACAGATGTAAAAATAAATAATCCAGATCCTGCAATTTACCCAGGATTTGAATTACTTTCGCGATATGAATTCACATTAAAAAAAGGTGATGTTCTGTTTGTTCCTGCTTGGATGTGGCACGAGGTTGAAAATTTAACAACCAGCTGGGGCATGAGCTATAGAGTCACTTCGCTTCGTTGCTTTCTACGATATCCAAGCTTGGTCTTTGTACGTTTATTTTTAACAAAACCGTTTTTCTTTAAAAATTTTATAGATACATTTTTTTTAAAGAAAAGAACTTGGGCCAAGTTAGAGTAAGAAACTATAACCTGATCACGACCTTAATAGATTTTGAAGTATCCAGCGCTGTTTCGATGGCTAATTGCATATTTTCGGGTTCATACACATGTGTAATTATATTCTCTTCTAGATATTTTAATTGAGAAGAAAATAATTCAATCGTTTCATTCAAGGTATCTAGCGGCACTCCGCGCATAAATGAAATTTGAGCTTTCTTTTTTGCGAATGAGTTTGAATCGAGTTCAATCGATTTTAAGTATTTACCTATAATAATCGCCTGATAACCAACACGACCAAAATGGTTTATGTATTTCCAACCGCCAGGGGCTGTGCGATCATTTGTGGCGTCAATAATAAGATCAAATTCAGGGTTCAGTTGTTCTAATAAAAAATGACTCAGCAATTGTGCTTTATGTTTCATTTTTATTGCTTGAGATATTCTGAATGCACTGACATCAAGAATTTGAACTTCATTTACAGACGTATTATTTTTTAAAAGCTCGGCACAAAGAATTCCCACACTGCCCGCGCCCAAGATCAGTACATTCCGTGGAGCTCCAGTGATCATTTTCATCGCCTGCTGAGCAACAGCCAGAACCTCGACTAAAACCTGCGACGATTCTTTTGATTTTAATTTGATTGCATTAAATGCCTTGAATTTTAAATGACTTGAGAGGGCACCAAAATCAGTTGATCCGAGGTGAATTGGCGAATGACAAAGATTCACCTGCATATTTTGACATTGTATGCACTTTCCACAACCCAGCGTTGCTGATGTTGTAATCCAGTCACCAACACTGATATTTTTAACTGCAACACCAATACTGTGGACCTCTCCGACCCATTCGTGACCTAATTTTAAAATCGAATTTTTTACATTTAAATAGTGAAATAAATCAGACCCACAAATGCCGACATACTTTGGCATCACAATGACTTCGTCATTATTTAAATTAAAATCAAAAAAATTTTCAATTTTTTTAAATTCTTTGTTTTCGTTAAAAATATATTCAAAAAACATATTAAAACAGCACCTCGTGGCGATTGCACTGATCGCAAGATTTATATTTATGCCTGAGACCTAATTTAAGATCCTTACGAAATTGTATGTACTTTTCAGAGTTCCAAATTTCTATGATTTTTTTTTCATTCAAATTTCCCATCGAATTATACTGATGAAAATCTTCGAAACATGGCACAACATTGCCCAAAACTGTGATCGTAAAAATATGTTCAGGAATAAAACATGGCAAAAAAGTTGTTTCAGTGCGCGGGCCAATATTTTTAAGTAAACCACCGCGGTTTGATAATTTGAGTTCGCTGTGGTCTCGCAATACGACCAGTGTTTTTTCTTGATCAGTCAGTAAATTGTAAGTTTCTTCAAATTCCCAATCGACTGTATTTTCATGTCGAGTAACTACAAATTTATCAACTCCGGCAACGACGAGCTGCTTAAACTTAGTTAACGTTAATAAGGTTCCATTTGTGTAAATTTCTATAGAAGATTTTGGCAATGTATTTTTTGCTACTGCAACATATTCACTGATTGATGGGTGAAGCAGTGGTTCATTATAAAAATCATACGATATGCGTCCTGAAAAACCTATTTCCTGCAACTGGCTAATAATATCAAAATATAGCGCCTTAGACATAAAGCCCTTTTCAATTCTTTCAGCGATTGAATTCGGGCAATAGCTACACTTTAGATTACAGTTTGAATTGATTTCAACTTCTACAGCGCTGAACATATTATGCTTATATATTATATAATTATGATATTGTCGGCAAGGCATAAAAGCGTATTATCTAATTATGTATTTATATGATAACTGCGATGCGGAAGAAGTAAAAAAACTAATTCTCTCAAAAAAATACTTTCGCAATCAAGGCGAAAATGTTGAAACTCATTGTACAAAATTCGAAAAAGATTTTTCAAAATTTATGGGTGCACCACACTCTTTACTGGTTACAAGTGGCACTAATGCATTAATCTGCGCTCTGACAGCCTTAGAGCTAAAACCCAATGATGAAGTTTTAATTCCTGCGTATACATTTTTCGCCACAGCAGCCGCTGTTGTCAATGCTGGTGGCAAGCCAAAAATAATTAATATTGATGAATACTTAAGTCTCGATACCGCTGAAGTTGAACTCGCAATTACCAAAAATACCAAAGCTATTATTGCAGTTCATATGGATGGCAGACCTTGTGATATGAATTCAATATTAAATTTATGTAAAAAATATTCGCTCGTTTTAATTGAAGATGTTGCGCAGGCTGTTGGAGGCACTTACAAAAATCAAAGGCTGGGAAGCCTCGGTGATTACGGATGCTATTCGTTTAATGTTGATAAAATTATTTCTTGCGGTGAAGGTGGCGCAGTCATCACAAAAACGCGAAAAAATTTTGAAAAAATTTTATCTGCTCATGATGGCTGCTGCTCATTTGGTCCAACATTTAAAAATAGCTTTACCGAAATCAAACCTTCTGTCGGATTCTCTATGCGAGCCTCTGAAATACAGGGCCTGATGATACATCAACAACTTAAAAAATTAGACTCAATTATTTCAACTCTCAAGCAAAGACAAAATATACTTAAATCAATACTTCCAACAATCAATTCGCATGATACAGATGGCGAATGTGGTACATCCATTTTTTTAAAATTTAATTCAGTCGATGACTGTCAAAAAAAATTGATTGAATTGCAACGCGAAAAAATAAAAGCAATCGCAATAAATATGCGGCCGGCGCACTCTGTCTGGCAGTGGATAAAAATTTTACAAGAAAAATTTGGGCCCGCTGAGTACAAAATTTCTGATTATTTAAAGACTATTGATGTGTTAACTACTGTATTAAAAATTGATGTTCTGTTTGATCTTGATCTGAAAAATACAGAAATTTTTGCTGATCAAATATTGAGAATCATTAAAAATTAAAATCGAAAATACCGTTGGAATATATTTTTTGTAATATCGACGATTGACATCTGTTTATTAAAATATTGATTTGCAGTAATTAGCGGCAAGCAACTGCACTTGGTACAAAATACATTTTCTGCGACATCAAAATTATATTTATCGATATTTGAAACAACTGCATCTGTTCGACCAGTGACATTAATGCACGGATATATATTGTTATCGACATCAACATATAGCGCATATTTCATAGTCTTACAGTGAAAAGGCTTGGGTTGCTGAATATAATTTAATAAGTTTTTTGTAAATTCAGAAAAAACTCGCGCATGACCACTAATAAATTGATCCAACTGACTAAGCTCATCAGACCCCAGTCGCAACTCATTATAATTTGTCTTATTATTGATGCGGCCGTCTGAAGTCATCGGACAGATGCCGATTGT
>JAYTMM010000022.1:0-4473 GCA_043728555.1 Pseudobdellovibrionaceae bacterium | reverse complement strand
AACTGTTTCTTAAATTGAAAAGCTAAATAAACCTAGAGTTAGGTCGAGTTGTTATTTTTTTAAATCGCGTAGAGCACGCCTAAGAACCTTGCCCACATTGGTTTTTGGGATTTCGTTTATAAATTCGACATGTTTTGGAACTTTGTAATTTGTCAAAAATTCTTTCGTATATTCGATGACTTCTTTTTCAGTTAACGAAGGGTCTTTTTTAACAATGAAAACTTTGACGACTTCTCCTGAATGATCATCTTGAACGCCAATGGCTGCAACTTCTAAAATTTTTGGATTTTTTGACAAAACGTCTTCGATTTCGTTCGGATAGACATTAAAACCAGAAACTAAAATCATATCTTTTTTACGGTCTACAATTTTAAAAAAGCCGTCGATATCCATAAAAGCGATATCGCCAGTGTACAGCCATCCGTCAATTAAAACTTTTTCAGTCTCATCTGGGCGATTGTAATAACCGAGCATGACCTGCGGGCCACGAACACACAGTTCTCCGGCTTCGTTTTTCAAAGTAACATCAAGACCTTCATCGTTAACAATTTTAACTTCGGTTTCAGGAACTGGTAATCCAATTGTTCCAACACGGTCTGTGCCATCAATCGGGTTGCAGCAAACAACAGGTGATGATTCCGTCAGGCCATAACCTTCGATGACGTTTGTGCCCGTGGCTTTGTTCCAATTTTCTTTCACAGCTTTTTGCAAAGCCATAGCACCGGCTACGCAGACTTTGACTTCTGAAAAATCAACTTTTGAAATATCAGGATGATTTGCCAAAGCATTAAATAACGTATTTACGCCGGCCATAATCGTAAATTTTTCTTTGCGCATCGTTTTTATGAATGCCGGAATGTCACGTGGGTTTGTAATTAAAATATTTTTAGCTCCGTAGCGCATAAAAGCCAAACAGCAGACGGTCAGTGAAAAAATATGATATAATGGTAAAGGCACCAATGAAATTTCGTCGCCTTCGATCAGCTTAGGTTTCATCCATGAACAAATCTGCAACATGTTGGCAATAATATTTTTATGCGAAAGCACAGCGCCCTTGCTGATACCAGTTGTTCCGCCTGTGTACTGCAAAAATGCGGTGTCAGTCATTTTTATTTCAGGCTGCACGTATGTTTTCATAGAACCTAATTTTAAACACTCGCTCCATGTATGATGTTTTAAATTGTAGGCCGGCACCATTTTTTTGACAGTTTTAAGTAAAAAATTGATCAAAGTTTTTTTTATCACGGGTAGCTGATCGCCAACTGATGTCACAACAATATTTTGAATTTTTGTTTCAGGTAAAATCTTTTCAAGCAAATGTGCAAATTGCGCCAAGATAACAACAGTTGTTGCACCCGAATCATTAAATTGGTGTTTCATTTCAGGCGCAGTGTAAAGTGGGTTCGTGTTGACGACTACAAGGCCAGCACGAAGTGCGCCAAACATCACGATCGGATACTGCAATACGTTTGGCAATTGAATGGCAATGCGATCGCCTTTTTTTAAGCCCAAAGTATTTTGCAAATAGGAAGCGAACTGACCAGACAGCACATCAAGTTCTTGGTATGATATCTCTGTGCCGAAATTTGAAAACGCCATTTTATTTCGGTATTTTTTAACAGATTCATCAAAGACATCTAAAATATTTTTGTATTGATCAATGTCCAATTTTTGAGTAACTGCGGCCGGATAATTTTTTGTCCAAATATATTCTTGCATCATAATATCACAACATAGTTTTAGGTTGAAAACGAGAATTTTTGCTATTTAATATGACTATGCAAATCATAGGTTCATATTTTAAAGTCTTAATTTTGTTTATTATGCTTTTTTCAGGCGCATGTACAAAAAATAAAATAGTGGATACTGAAAACAAGCCTGATTCTTATAGAAATAAAGCAAAAAATTTATCAAATCTTAACATCCCGGTTGCTTCTGTGGATTCGGATAAAATCAAAAAAATCAAATCGATGGCTTACGGTTTGCGATTTTCAGCCAGCTTGGAACGTGAAATTTTAAAAACCATCAGACCGCAGCTGAGTCTGTTGATGACTCAATTCGAGGTCATAAGTACTATTTTAGATCAAAATAGCGGAATCAAAAAAAACTTTGCGGCGATTGATTGCAAATTGTATTCAATTCAACAAACTGAAAACGTTTTACAGATATTTCAGCAATGTTTAAAGCCTAAAATTTTATTGGCCGAAATTGATTTTATAATCCCCAATCAAAACAAGATTCGTTTTTTTACTAAAGAATGGGGCTCGATTGTTGGACCGAGTGTCGCTCTGACGGCCAAAGACCGAGAATGCCTTCTGATTTTGGATGCGACGAATGATAAAGTAAAACGTTTGTCCTGTGAAAATACAAATTATGTTGTTGATACAGAACAAGTTCAAGAACTGAGATTGTCAGAATTTGTTTTTGATCAAGCGGCAACAGAACAAGTTCATGTTGTAGGTGGTTTTTATAAAAATTTGGTCGAACATCGAAAATTAAAGTTAAGTATTCCGTTCGACGGTAAAATAAAAATTATTGAAAAAGAGTTAAAAGTTCGCGATGATTTCGTCGAACAGCAGCCATTAAAAAATTTAAATACAGAAATAAAAATAGAGGATAATAATGCCGAAAAAAGCCAAAACAACAGCCAAAGCAAAAATCAAGACAAAGACCAACGCAAAGACGAAAAAACAGACCAGCAAAAAGAAAACCCCGTCGAGAGTAGCAAAGAAAACCTTGTTGAACAAGAAAGTCAAAATGAAAACGACCCAGAAGCCAATCAAAAAGGTGTCGAAAATGTCGGGCGTTAAATCTGTTCCCAAAATCGATATCCAAAATTCAAAAGGAGATACTGTTAATTTAGCTAAATTGACCGGACAAAATATCGTTCTGTATTTTTACCCTAAAGACGACACGCCAGGGTGCACGATCGAAGGCCACGAATTTAATAAATTATTAGCCGATTTTAAAAAAGCGAACTGCATTATTTTTGGAATTTCACGTGACACTGTGAAATCGCACGATAAATTTATCTGCAAATACGGATACAATTTTGAATTATTAAGCGATGTTGATGAAAAATTTTGTAAATATTTTGATGTCATCAAAGAAAAAAATATGTACGGAAAAACTGTTTTAGGTATCGAACGTTCAACATTTATTTTTTCTGTGACAGGTGATTTGATTAAAGAATACCGCAAGGTCAAAGCCGAAGGGCACGCTGCAATTATTTTAAAGGACGTTCAATCCATTTAAATTTTTTAGTAAAAGTTCAGTAAACCCCTGAATATCTTCGGGGGTTGTATCCCATGACATCATCAAACGGCATTCGTACGTTTTTTCATTCCAGACATAGAAAAAATATTTTTCGCGCAAAATCGAAATTAAATGTTTCGGCAATTTCACAAAAACAGCATTACTTTCGGTGGGTTCAGTGATTTCGATTTCAGTTATGGGTTCAATATTTTTGCGTAACAGCAGCGCCATATTTAACGAATGTTGTGCGATTTGAAAGCACAGATCATTTCCAAAATACCCTAAATACTGGCTGGAAATAAAGCGTGTTTTTGATGGCAGTTGCGCAGATTGTTTTCGGATGTATTTAAAATCTTTTTGCAGGTCTTTGTTTAGAATTAAAACGGCTTCGCCAAAAGCCAGGCCATTTTTGGTACCACCGAATGAAACCATATCGATACCAAGATCTGTAATCATTTCTTTGAATGTGGTTTTTAAGTGTACGACGGCATTAGTTAAACGTGCGCCGTCGATGTGAATGTACATATTATGTTTTTTTGCCAGTGTCACAATATTTTGAATTTCATTTAAACTGTAACACGTTCCTAATTCTGTTGGTTGAGTCAGGCTAATCAGTCGTGGTTGGCTGTAATGTTGATCGCCTTTTCGAATTAAATGTTTTTCCATTTCGGAAAAAATAATTTTTCCATTTGTAGATTTGACCGGAATCAATTTGCCAGAAAAAAATTCGGGGGCTCCGCATTCGTCGATATTTAAATGACTAACGTCAGAACACATAAACGATTCATAATTTTTAACAGCTGCACGTAAACATAAAACATTTGCGGCGGTGCCATTATATACAAAATGAACATCACACTGTTTGCCAAAATGGGCTCTGAAGATTTCGATGGCCTGTTCGCTGTACGAATCAGTCCCATAACTGGGTGAGTGTTCGACATTGGCTTCGATAAATTTTTTTAAAATTTCGGGCTGCACACCAGAATGATTATCACTGCCAAATCCCTTCATCAGTTAAGCCTTGGAATTAAAAATAAAATGATGGGTTAACAGTGCTGCGGTTTTCGAAGTTTGAAAATCGCGATCCAATGGCGGCGAAACTTCATAAATACCAAAACCACGAACATCGGCCATTTTGTATAATTTTTTTAAAAACTGTAAACAATCGGAAATATGCAGACCTGTGGCCCAAGCTTGGCTGCAGCCGCCGGCTTCTGC